>JAYUJX010000650.1:0-13500 GCA_043764955.1 Polaromonas sp. | reverse complement strand
TATCCGCACAGTTTTTCAATCCGCCTTGGGCTCCGCACTTTTCAGCGGTCTTATTGCCCTATCGGGTTGTGCCAGCAAGCCCGAAGTCGTTGCAGCACCTATTGCAGCAGCTCCCAAAGCCGTTATCGCCATTGATCAAACGCCACGTGGCGTGCAAATTCCACTGCCAAACACGGTGTTGTTTCAATTTGGCAAAGCAGACTTGAACACGGTCGCTGCTGATCCGTATTTGGACAAAATTGCTCTACTCATCAAAACCAAATCAACCAAACAAGTGGCTGTCGAGGGTCACACTGATAACGTTGGCAGCATGCCCTCCAACCAACAAATTTCTGATGCACGCGCTAAAGCGGTGCGTGATGCCCTACAAGCACGCGGTGTACCCGCTGAGCGATTGAAGGCCGAAGGCTTTGCGTTTCAGCGCCCTGTGGTATCCAACAGCAACGAAGAAGGCCGCGCGTTGAACCGCCGCGTGGACATCATCATCTTGGACGAAAAAGTAGAAAATATCACCGCTGGCGAGCCCGCCAATGCGTTCGAATCTGCCTTTGCCAAGCTCAAAGCGATGGTCGATGCTGGGTTGGTCAAAGCACTATGATGCTTAGAGGTGCTACTACTTTCTAAGTATCAATCTATATTTTATGTATCAAGAGGCATGTGGCCTACCATCATCATCGTAAGAAAATTCAAACTACAACTTTTGTTCTCTAACTGTTTTTCAGCAAGACAACAAGAAAATTGATACTCAAAAATAATAGCAAACTACTTATATTTTTCATATGTATTTCACCACCGATATTTTTCTTTATTTTTTTGAACAAAAATTTTTAGTCTCATTTTCTTGAAAAAAGATACAGATTTGTTTATTTCGGTAACGCTTTGTCACCTTCTAAGATGACAGGATTATTGCTATACGTGCGTCGTGTTCGGTACTATTTATCGGATGAAACACACAACGTCAATCCATCGCAAATTTCCAATTTGGTTGGGCTTTTGCCTAGCTATCACATTGGTCGTAGGTTATTGCTCAATGACAATGCATAAACCGCTTTATCACATGGATCAAACCTCACGTGGTGTTGAAGTTAAATTGAAAAATAACGTCATGTTGTTTGAATTTGGCAAAGCCAGTCTAAGCACTGCAGCTATACCCTATTTAGATAAAGTAGCGGTTTTGATCATTTACAAATCATCAAAACAAGTTGCTGTAGAGGGTTATACCGACAACATCGGAAGTATTGAAGTTAATCAAGAGCTATCAAATGCGCGTGCAAAAGTCGTGAGTGAAGCACTACAAAAGCGTGGCGTTCCCGCCAAGCGTCTTAAATCAGCAGGTCTTGCTTTTCATAGACCCGTCATGTCGAACAGCCAAGAGCAAGGCCGTGCCTTAAACCGTCGTACTGAAATCACGCTTTTAGATGAAACGATGGATAAGATAACTGATGATGCGTCTAACAATGCATTTCATCTGGCTTTTTCAAAGCTCAAGACCATGGTAGATAAAGGCACAATACGACCTATGTCTTAATTTGTTAAACAAGCAAGTTAGTCTTCTTTCACAATCACACACTATTTTGAATACACCCATTTATGAAATTTCATATGCTCAATCGTCGCCATTTTTCTAGCGTTTTGGCTGCTGGCTTGACGTCACTTAGTACCTCCAGCTTTGCACAAGTCGGACGCCCCAAACTCGCTTTGGTTTTGGGCGCAGGCTCAGCGCGTGGATTTGCACACATTGGCATCATCAAAGCCTTAGACGCCGCTGGCATCAGGCCTGATTTGATCGTGGGTGCCAGTGCTGGCAGCGTGATTGGCGTGTTTTACGCAGCTGGCTACACCGGCTTGCAGATGGAAGATGTGGCGATGAAGGTACGCGACGCGGACGTGATTGACGCTGCTACCAACACCAAGCGCGGTCTGGTGGGGGGCGAAGCCTTGCAAAAACTGATCAATAACTTTGTCAAAGACAAACCGCTCGAAGCGCTAAAAACACCATTCATTGCTATGGCGACGAATCTTAAAACGGGTGACCCTGTGCAATTACGCATTGGTGACTCTGGGCAAGCTGTACGAGCATCCAGCAGCATGCCTGGCGTGTTTTTGCCGACCATGATTGGTGGCATGGAGCTGGTGGATGGCGCGATCAGCAGCCCCCTGCCGGTTTCAGTGGCGCGCCAAATGGGTGCAGAGACGATTGTGGCGATTGACATAGGCGCCGCGCCACAAAATGCGCATGCGACGGGGATTTACGAGATTGTGATGCAATCGTTTGAAATCATGGGACAGTCGATTTCAAAGCTAGAAGGCCAGAAAGCCGATGTGCTGATCAAACCCGCTGTGGGGCAATTTTCAGGCTCAGATTTTAGCAACCGTGCGCAGTTGATTGCAGCGGGTTACGCAGCTGGCCAACGCGCGATTGAGCAAATCAGGTTGGCTCAAAACGGCAACTACAAAAAACGCAAATAAACCGTAAAAAACTTAACCGCCGGCAGGTCCGACAGGTGCGTCTGGCTGATCGGTTGAAGGAGGCGTATCATCTTGTACGCCGTCTTGTGGTTCACCTTCAATCGGATCACCCGCCTTGCGTTCAGACTTCATCTTGAGCTTTTCCTCTTTTTTCTTCTTTTTCGCGAGTTCTTTTTGACGCTTTTCGAAGCCGTAATTAGGAGTTGCCAAGGTATTCTTTCAGGTAATTTGTCGAGATCAGTCAAAAATTGACTACGTCACTGACTTTAACAGCTTATTGCGAGTTAATTGAAAGCAGCTCGCATAGCCTGCACCAAATCAGCCTGTAAATCTTCTACTGCTTCCAAACCAATCGAAAAACGCACCAAATGGCCGTTTTTCAGATTAATTGGCAACTTGCCACCCCGCAGTGCTTTCACATCGTAGGGCACAACCAAGCTGACTGGTCCGCCCCAGCTGAAACCCAGTTTAAAGTACTTCAAAGAATCGCAAAACGCATCAACCTGCGCACCGCTGTATTTAGCATCCAGCATGATGCTGAACAAACCAGCGGCATGGTTATTTTTGCATAGAGCCTTCCAATTCTCATACCCAGGCGCGCCTTCAATAGCCGGATGCAGCACCTGCACGACTTCAGAACGCGTAGACAACCAAGTTGCTAACTGCCTTGCCGCCATATCGTGTGCCTTGTAGCGCAACGCCATGCTGGGCAAAGATCGCAAAATAGACTCGATATCGTTGATGCCCACGTGGTAGCCCATGCGCATGTGGCACAGTTTGATGAGCTTGAACAAGGCATCGTCACGGGTGATGACGCTGCCCATCAGGACATCGCCACCGCCACTGGGGTATTTGGTCAATGCATGTGTTGAAATGTCAGCGCCCAAAACTTCTTCACCATCAGAACCGTCAACATCAAACGGGTTGAACGCCAAACCTGCGCCCCAAGTGTTATCAAGCGCTGTCAATATGCCTTTTACCTTGCAAATTTTCAGCAAAGCTGGCAAATCAGGAAACTCCATAGTGATAGAACCTGGCGCCTCTAACCAAACCAGCTTGGTTTTTGGCGATATTTTGTCTTCTAAATCCTGTGGATTCATAGCATCGTAGTTGGCAAAGCTGATGCCAAAATGGCTCAGCTCGCCACCTGCCAATGCTTTGCTGGGGCCATATACATTGCTGGGCAGCAGCACTTCGTCGCCCGACTTCAGAACCGAGAAATTAACCAAGGTAATGGCGGCTAAACCGCTAGGAACTAGGCTGCAATACGTGCCGCCTTCTAGCGTGCACAGCCTCTCTTCCAGCAAAAACGTGGTCGGCGTACCCTTGGTGCCGTAGGTGTATTGGTGCCCCAACTCGTCAAAGTAGCGCAAACGCATGACTTTGGTGTTGGGGAAAAAGATCGTGGACGCTTTGAACACGCCAGGCTGCGGCGCGCTGTAGCCCTGTGGCGGCTGGTAAGTGTGATGAATAAGTTGCGTTGTTTTATCCAACAAACCACCTCTAAATATAAGGTTTCCGTTAGGGTTGAGCTTGTCGAAACCCCTTCGACAAGCTCAGGGTGAACGGTATTTTTATTCCGTTAAACCGACCATTTGGTGATCAACTGCTCCACGCGCGTAGAGTCGTATCCTTCAAACGGCTGGTGAATCCACGGGTTGGTCGGCAAATGCTCCACCGAATAATCCGCCTGGAACGCTGAAACGCCTTTGGTCCACAGCACAGCGCTGCGCAGCTCGGTGATAGGCGCGTAGTTGTTTTTCAACTGGTCGATCACCTTGATCAAGGTGTGGCCGGTATCTGCCAAATCGTCCACCAGCAGCACTTTGCCGGCGATTTCGCCTTTGGGCGTGGTGATGAAACGGGCGATGTCCAAATTGCCCTGCTGCGTACCGGCTTCCGCGCGGTAGGAGCTGGTGGACATGATGGCCAAAGGTTTGTCAAAAATACGCGACAAAATGTCCCCTGGGCGCATACCACCGCGAGCCAGACACAAAATGGTGTCGAACTGCCAGCCCGATTGATGAATTTTGATGGCAAGTTTTTCAACCAGGTTGTGGTACTCGTCGTAGCTCACGTACAGGTGTTTGCCGTCTTCAGTTAACATTTTTTGTCTCCAGATATGAATAATTAACCACAGTTTTTACTATTAATTTTATAGCTACTCAGGCATTAAATACGCTGGCTATAGGCATATTTATGCACTTATTTGTACGCATATTATCACACCTCAAACGGGTGTTTCATCATGATTGTGTGGTCGCGGTCTGGGCTGGTGGAGATCACATCAATCGGCACACCTGTCACCTCACCAATGCGCTCCAAATACCGCTTGGCGTTCGCCGGGAGCTTGGCATATTCGGTCACGCCGACGCTGGATTCAGTCCAGCCTGGCAGGGTTTCATAAATCGGGATACAACGCTCGATGTCGTCCGCACCCACAGGCAAAATATCAATGGTTTGTCCGTCCAAGGTGTAGCCGACGCAAAGTTTCAGCTCGGTCAAACCGTCTAAAACATCCAGTTTGGTGATGCACAAACCGGTGATGCCGTTGACTTGCGCAGAACGCTTCAACAGCGCCGCGTCAAACCAACCGCAACGGCGGTAGCGCCCTGTCACCACGCCGCGCTCGGCACCCACGGTGCTCATGTGGTAGCCCGGTGTGCCTTCTTTTTGCCACTCCAGCTCGGTCGGGAACGGACCGCCACCGACGCGGGTGCAGTAGGCTTTGGTGATGCCCAGCATGTAATGCAGCAAGTTCGGGCCCACGCCAGAACCAGCCGCTGCGTTGCCTGCGACGCAGTTGCTGGAGGTCACAAACGGGTAGGTGCCGTGATCGACGTCCAACAACGTGCCTTGCGCGCCTTCAAACAGCAGATTCACGCCAGCTTTATGGGCATCGTTCAACTCGCGTGACACATCGGCCATCATCGGCTTGATGAGCTCGGCTTGCTTCATCGCGTCAAAGTAGATCGGCTCAAACTCCAAAGCGGGTGCGCCCAAATAGGTGGTCAGCACATGGTTGTGCAAGTCCAGCAACTCGCGCAATTTGGCGGCAAAACGCTCGGGATACTTCAAATCTTGCACGCGCAAGGCGCGGCGGGCGATTTTGTCTTCATAGGCGGGGCCGATGCCTTTGCCGGTGGTGCCGATTTTCTCTGCGCCGCTGTTGCCGCGCTTGACTTCACGCGCCATGTCGATGGCTTCATGGAAAGGCAAAATCAGCGGGCAAGCCTCGCTGACGCGCAGGCGAGAACGGACTTCCACGCCAATCGCTTCTAAACCGGCGATTTCTTTGAACAAATGCGCGCAGTTCAACACCACACCGTTGCCGATATAGCACTTCACACCTGGACGCATGATGCCGCTGGGGATCAGATTCAGCGCGGTTTTGACGCCGTTGATGACCAAAGTGTGACCGGCATTGTGACCGCCCTGAAAACGGACGACGCCGCCAGCGCTATCGGTCAACCAATCGACCAACTTGCCTTTGCCTTCGTCGCCCCATTGGGTACCGACGACGACCACATTACGACCGACTTTTTGACCCATTTTATTCATTGCAATCATCCTATCAATCCATCCCGTTCGGGCTGAGCTTGTCGAAGCCTCAGCGCCATCATTTCAATAAACCCTTCGACAGGCTCAGGGCGAACGGTGTTAGCCGTCCACCCACTTTTTTTGCTACACCGCTTGAATCACCCACTGACCGGTGACTTCAACCAACTCGCGGTCACAGTCAAACTCGTCCACTTCGCTCTCGTGGCCAGGCAGCACACACACCACGGTTTCGCCACCTTGGCGCAAACGGGTGATCGCGGCGCGCAAACTAGCCGACTCGCCCCAAGGGGCGCGAATCGCGGCTTTGAGCGGACGCGGCGCGACGGCGCTGACCAATTCTTTGATATCCAAGCTGAAACCCACCGCTGGACGGTTGCGGCCAAACACAGCACCCACCTCGTCATAACGGCCGCCGCGAACCAAGGAATCAGGCGCATTTTTCGCGTAAATTGCAAAGCGTGCCCCGCTGTAGTAGGCATAGCCGCTCAGCTCAGCAAGGTCGAAGGTGACTTTTGTTTCACCAATCTGACTCGCCAACCACTTCAAATTCAATAGCGCTCGACTCACATCAATAGACGGCTGCAGCACTTTTTCAGCTTCGTCCAGCACCTTAGCGTCGCCATACAGCTGCACCAAGGCGACCAAGCTGTCGCGCGCTGTTTTGGGCAGCGATTTGGTCAAACTGACTAGTTCACTGGCGTCTTTTTCAGCCAGAGCGGCATGAATTTGACTCAGCTGCGACGCTGGCAAGGTCGTGTGAATACTGGCTTCAGACAGCAAATGACGCACAATCCGCGCGTCCGACATATCAACGCTCAAATTGCTGACTTGGGCAACTTTCAAGCAATCAAGCGCCAGCAAGAGTGCTTCTAAATCTGCTTCGCGACCTTCATGACCGTAAATCTCAGCGCCAAACTGCAGCGGCTCGCGGCTCGCTTGCGGGCGGTCTGGGCGGGTGTGCAGCACGGGGCCGGCATAGCAAAGCCGCGTCACGCCGGCGCGGTTCAGCAAATGCGCGTCAATGCGGGCGACTTGGGGGGTGGTGTCGGCACGCAAACCCAAGGTACGGCCTGAGAGTTGGTCCACCAGCTTAAAAGTCTGTAAATCCAGCGCTTCACCAGTGCCAGTGAGCAGCGATTCCAGATGCTCCAACAGCGGCGGCATGACCAGCTCGTAGCCATAGCTGCGGGCGGTGTCCAGCAAACTGCGACGGAGTTCTTCGATGTGCCTGGCCTCGGACGGCAAAACATCGGCAATGTGATCTGGCAGCACCCAAGCGGACATAGCTATTTGTGACAGGCTGTTAAAACGCAGATTTTACAGGGTTACAGACCCAGCTTTGCCGCAAATGCGATAAACCCACCCAATTCGAGCTGAAGCAGTGCAGTAAAATGTCTTCCTATGCCGACCATCAGTATGTTTTATGGAATTTTGGTGTTGATGTTTTATCGGGACAACCGACAGCACCACACGCCGCATATACACGTTCGCTACCAAGGCAGTGAAGCCGTTATCAGCATTCCTGATGGCGAGTTGATTGCTGGTGAAATTCCAAGCAAACAACTCAAAATGGTACTGGCTTGGATCGCAATTCACAGCGAAGAACTGGTCGTTGACTGGGAATTGGCCGTGAACGGCGATGAGCCGTTTCGGATTGCCCCCCTACAATGAAGTAACGCGAGGTAAATATCATGGACGCAAATATAGACGTTGTAGCCGTTAAACCCTTACTGAATTTTGAGCTAGATTTAAGCTACGCCGACGGCAGCCAACGCCGCTTTGACATGAAGCCACTGCTAGCCATGAGACCGTGGAACAAAATCGCCGCCTTACCCATATTTACCCAAGCAAAAGTGGCTTACGGCACAGTCGTTTGGCCTGGTGACATTGATATTGCCCCTGAGACATTGATGATGGATTCTGTTTTATTGCAATACGTAAAAAAGAATTAAATCATCGATAATTATTACTACAAAGCCGTTTATCGTTAAAAGTCGAATTTCAGCTTATATTTGATATTTTTTGAAATACGCTTTACGCTTTACGCATTTAGCTCAATAATCAATGTTTATTTATTTTCATATATATAGTTAGCAACTCCGACAAATTTACTAAACCATGAGAGACTTATATGAGTAAGTTACTATTAACTATCCTGTTAACAGGCTTTTGTATAAATGCCAAGGCAATGAGCTGGGGCGAGCAAAAATCATGTGAAATCAAGCCTATTGCGTTTGAACGTGATGTCTGTTTAAAAAACTTTGAAACACGTGACACTGAAATTACCAGACTAAACTCCTTACATGCAGCAGGTAAGCCTGACGATAGGATAAAACCTGAGAAACGCATTTATGTATATGGCTCTAGGCATGCGGGCTTTTATATAGTTATTGCAGAAAGCCGAGAGATAGCAGACAAGAAGGCTAAAACGTGGGGTTGGCCATTCGTCGAAGATCGCGCTTTAGATGAAGAAGTAGTTTTGTAACAAGTCAAACTCTGAAATAAACAGACATAGGAGTGCAAATCTCAATATCAATAGACTTATTAAAAAATGATTGTGATATGAATTTTTGCCTGTAGATAAAAAGATAGGTTTGCGTAATCCCTGCACACTTTAAGCTTATCTACTACATCAGCTTAATTTAGTATCCATACAACCACGGCGAGTCCATCAACTTCTCACCAAATATCCCCATCGCCGCATCTCGCGCCCAGCTGATCGGTGGTTTGGCATGAAAAATGACACCATTTCGACGGGCGCTGGCTTGGACTTTGGCATTGCGTTGCCAACGGGTTTGGGCGTAAAGCTGTAATGCTTGCGGCAAGTCACTTGGATTTTGCCGAACCGACATCGCCAAAGCCTGTGCATCTTCCAGCGCCATACCTGCGCCCTGCGCCAAATACGGCAACATGGGGTGGGCGGCGTCGCCTAGGAGGGCGATGTGCGGGTGGGCGGGGTTGAACATCTCAGTTGATGAGGTCATGGGTGGTCTGTCGAACAAGTCCCAGCGCGTCCAAGCGTTTGTTTCAGTGGCTATTTGGAACGTTTTTTGCAATACATTTGATAGCGACTTAGGCAACAAATACGCCGGCTGTAGATCGATTTTTCCCTTATTTTCAGCACAATACACCAGATTGAGCGATTTACCCTGCTGCACGGGGTAGGCGATGGTGTGGCTGTCTGGGGCGAGCCACGCGGTCACTTGGTCTAGCTGCAATTCGGGGGGTACGTCGGCGATGGGGAGCAAAGCACGCCATGCGGCGTGGTCGGTGGAACGTGGCGGAATATCTCTTAAAACATGCTGGCGGACGCGGCTGCGCAGACCGTCAGCGCCGATCAAAACGTCTGCGTTGAAAGTATCGCCAGCTTCTGTTTCCACGGTAACTTGTTGCAAATTGCCGTCATTCCCGCGTAGGCGGGAATCCACACTTGCGGCCATGGATTCCCGCCGACGCGGGAATGACGAGTCAACTATCTCGCTAACTTTGCCATTCAAATGCAGTTCAACATTCGGCAACCGACGCACGGCATTTAGCAGCAAAGTATGCAAATCAGCGCGATGAAAAGTGGAAAACGGGTAGCCGTAGCGGGTTTGGGCTTTTTCGCCCATTTCAAGTTGTCCGAGTAGTTTGTTTGATCTGGCGTTTCGGACTTGCAGCTTTTCTGGAAAATTCGCCGTTTGCCTCAAAACATCAGCCAAACCCCAATCGCACAGCACTTTGTAAGCGTTTGGGCTGATTTGAACACCTGCGCCGACTTCACCAAAAACGTCTGATTGCTCTAAAACGGTGACTTTCACGCCTATTTGCGAAAGTGCCAAAGCCGCGCCCAAACCACCGATACCTGCGCCAGCGATGAGAATATTTGGGATCATTGAAGCGAACCAGCTTCTGGGTACAAGCTTTGCAAAACCGATTGGCTGGTTTGCACCAAGATGGTTTGCATCTCAGCTTGCGTGTCGGCCTTATTGACGGCGGATGATTTCTCCCAAACCGCATGCAATTTACCCCACTGCGGTGCCAGCGCGGCTTCGATGCGCTCTACCCAAAAGGCGGGCGGCTCAAGCTGCGTCCACTCGCCACGGCCACGGCCAAAATGGGCGACGGCTAGGTAGCCCAGCAAGCTTGAGCGGGTTAAATCGTCCAGCACTTCGGGTGTCCACGCTAGCGTTGGTGTTTCAATGCCTTTGACTTGGTTATACCCCCGCGCCAGCCCTGCCCCACCTAGCGCACCCAGCACACCGCCGGCCAACATGCCACCGCCCAGCGTTAAACCGCCACTCAAAATATCGGCCTTCAAGCCCATCAGCGCGCCCGTCACCACGCCGCCCCACAGCGCGGCTTTACCTTCGCTATGCGGGGCTTTGATGTTGAAATTGGCGTAATGCTCGGCCAAACGAGTCAGCACCGCGCTGCTGGCGTGGCCGTCAAGTTGGTGCAAAGCGATCAATGCGTCCATATTGCTACGAATCTCAGTGTCTAGCCGCTTGGAAAGCGCCTTCATCGCCAACGCTTTGGGCGTGTTGTCGCCATCACTCAGACCCATGGCTTTGCCCAGCGCGACGCCGGCTTCTTTAAATTTGCTGCTCCAGCCGGCTTCGTTCACGCTTTCTTTGTCTTGCGCTGCACGGTACAAACGCTGCGCTAATAAATACATGGATGCCTGAAAACGCTGCTGGTTGCGCTGCTGCCAAGCGGCGTTTAAACGCTCAAATGCCGTTTGTTGATTCGGTAAGGACTTCGCCACCGCTTCTAATAAGCGCCCTTCTTGCACCCAGCAACGAGTAAAAGCGTCTAACAAGAGAACGTCTTTCACGCACTTGGCTTTGCACACAGGTAGTGATAGCCGTGTTTTCCATCGCCTAAGCTCAGCCTCAGCATGCTCAGGCATCTGTATTTCACCGGTTTGGTTGAGCAATACGACGACGGGTTTGCCGATCAAATCTAGCACCTTCAACTCAGCATCTAAATACGCCACATCTTCAGGGCGTTCGGACGCGTTGATGAGGTACAGCACCACATCCGATTCGTCCAAAATATGCCGCACCGCGCGCTGGCTGTACCAAAAAGCACGGTTTTGCAGCCTGTCCCACACTTCGGACATGAACCAGCCTATCGGATTGCCTGCTTGTGACATGCGCTTGGCCAGCAACTCGCTGTCGCCAAAGCCTGGCGTGTCCCACAGCTCCAGCCGCTCTAAAACTTGGCCATGCAGCGCTTCGATCAGCACGTGCTTTTCAGCGGTGTGGGTGACGTGCTCAGCATTGCGGACTTCGCCAATATCGCGTCCAAGCAGCGTTCTGGCCAAGGTGGTTTTGCCGACATTGGTGTGGGCGACTAGGCTGAGGCCGATGGTTTGGACGCTACCGTAGCTGGTGGGGGCGATGGGTGACTTACTGGCGGTTGTTGAGGTTTGCACGGCAACGCGACTGTCCGCTTTCGTCACTTGTGCCATTTGCGCCATTTGTAGTTTTTGCACCTGCCGCTGCGACCACAACGCCAGCAAACAACGCGGCAACAGCACGACCAAAAACACGGTGATGGCGTACCAATGTATCCAACGACCTGCGTTTTCGCCCACATTCCCAGCGTTCATGGCGGGTGCGCGCAGTAGCTGAAAACTTGCCAAATCGGGCAAAGCCGAACCGCCCAACAAGCTACCCAGCCAAGCCGCAGGTGCGAGCACCAAGCTGATCAAGCTGTGAGCGGTTTGTGGCGATAAAAACGTGCTTTGCCACAACGCTTGGTAGTCAAACACCAAGCCGCGCCAGTACATAGCCAGTAACGCCCCCAAAGCCAGCGTGGCAGCAGCCCAGTGCATTACCGCTGTGCCGCGTGCCAGAGCCAGGGATTCAGCCCCGTCCAACGGCGGCAATGTGAAACGCCGCGATTGAAACAACTTGTTTAAAACGATGAACGCATAAACCACCAGGTTCCACAGCATCAACAGCAGAAGCGGTGGTGCAAGGATATTGACGGTGTGGCTACTTGAACCGACAGCGTCTGTGCCAATACCCAGCAAAAACGCTGCTGACACGACTAACCAACTAACCCAAGAAGACCAATTTAGCCAAGACCAAATTCCCCGTTTGCCCTGAGCTTGTCGAAGGGTTTCAGAAGACTTCGACAAGCTCAGTCCGAACGGAAATATTTTCAAATCAATATCTCTTTTCTTAATCTTCTTGACTTATTGCCCACTTTGAAAAAGAAGGGCTAAGGGGGATTTATCTCTTCAGCAACACTTTCAGCGCATTTTGCACCCGACGTGCCGCGCCATCGTCAAACCCGTTGGCAAACACTTTGGCAGCATCTGCAGCCCAAGTTTGTGCAGGTGCGGGGTCGTTGCGTTTGGTGAGCAATTGCAATTGCAGCATGCGGCGGGCAGCTAGGTGGTCAGCAGGCGTTGGCAGTTCAGCGGCCATTTCTAGGCGCAGCAAAGCTGTATCCGCATCAGCTTGTTTGCCCGCTGGTGCAGCGGTGATAGCCGCCGTCCATGAACCACGCGCTGTTGGTGGCAATTGTTTACCCAAATCTTGCGCCGTTGGCATTTTGGCAGCATCGCGCTCTTTCCAAGCATCCAGCAATTGCACCAAAACCTCGCCATACGCTGCAACGGCAAGTTTTTTGAGGGCAAATTGTGCGGATTCCAAAGCCTCGCGCTGGGCGCGGAAGGCGGCATCGCCCAAGCGCGGGCCACGGTCTTCGAAGGCTGGGCGATCGGAGAATCTGTCGCCGCGCTCACCTCTTGAATCACCTCTTGAATCAGCTCTTGAGTCTGGACGTGGGCCACGTGAATCACCACGGCTGTCGCGATCACCCGGTTTGCGATCACCAAACTTGCGGTCGCCGAATTTGCCGGCTGGCACAGGCTCAGCCTTTTTCATACCAGGGCGGTCGTCGCCACGTACGGCGATGACTTTCTTAGGTGCAGGTTTTGGAGGCTCTACAGGCGCAGCCGGTTCTGCAGCTGCTTTTTCAGCCTCTTCGGCGGCATCAGCGATGGCATCTGCCTCGACATCAGCCACTTCTTGCGCTTCGGCTTGCTCTACAGGACTAGCGCCTTCGGTAGAATTTTCAGCAACGGTACTCGTATTTGCTATACTTTCAATAGCTGTTGAGGCATTATTTACGCCGACTAGAGCCGTTTTCGACTCATTTTCAGCACTTATGGCAGCAGTTTCAACCACCTTGGCAGCCGTTTGGCCTTTGATCGCCGCTTCTAGGGCCGCAATGGCCGCACGAATCTGCTGACCGTCACCGGAGGCATTGGCGGCTTGCAGCGCTTTGGAGGCTTCCAAGACGTGTTTGTCGTGCTCGCCCATGGAAGAAGCGGCTTTTTCGCGATCTTGGGTTTTGCGGTTGAAGGCTTCATCAATCGGATGGCGGAAGGCGTCCCACAGCTTTTGCTCAAATTTGCGATCCAGCGGCATGCTTTGCGCCTCGTGCGTCCACTGCTGCTGCAGGGCTTTG
>JAYUJX010000649.1:0-13565 GCA_043764955.1 Polaromonas sp. | reverse complement strand
GATTTAAGAACCGGCACTGTGCCCGTTTGTGCATGGTTCCGCGCCTGAATCGCTGGTGCTAAGCTGGCATCTTGAACTGTAGAGCCCAAGGTTTTATTGATCGCAACACCTTTAAGGTAGTAATCTTCACTCACCAAAGGATCTGGTCTGGTGATGGCGAGATATAAGGTGATGAAACTTGCAACCACGACGATGGCTGGCCCTGCAATAACCAACCATACGTGCCCAAATTTCCACCATGGGGCATGGGTATTTAGAGAATTTTCGTGCATAAACAATCCTGACATAAGAATAGGTGTGATGTCAATTCAAAATCAACGCGGCACCAAGAAAACAGATTTTTCCGTCAAACGATCCAGAGAATCTAAAGCTTCAACTTCAAACTGTATGGCATGCGAACCTGGCGCGGCTGCGTCGAAAGGCGCTTGCACGCGCACAGCGACCCAACGCGACTCAGTCGAACCGACAGTCACGACGCTCTCAGAACCAACAACCAGTCCGGGCAAGCCCGATGCCGATATTTTGTAGCGCTGCGTCGATTCTGTGGCATTCATCAACTGCAACCGATAAACGTTTTCAATTTTTCCACCCGCAACGATCCGAGCCATAACGCCTCTGTCTCGCACAACGTCCACTTTGAAGGGTGTTCGCAATGACAAGCTCACCAACATGGCGATCACAATCGCAGCCAAGATGGCTGTATAAACCAAAACACGTGGCCGCAAGACGTGACGCAAAGTTTGCGACTTTGTCCAGTGTTGGTTGATGACGTTTTGGGTGGAGTACTTAACCAGCCCCCGCGCATAACCCATCTTATCCATCACAGTGTCACATACATCCGCACATGCGCCACAGCCTATGCATTCGTACTGCAAGCCTTTTCGAATATCAATCCCTGTAGGACACACTTGAACGCATAAAGTGCAGTCAATGCAAGCGCCTAGATTTAATGCAACTGGGTCTGCTTTGCGTGACCGAGCCCCACGTGGCTCGCCGCGCTCCTCGTCATAAGTCACGATCAAGGTATCTTTGTCAAACATGGCGCTTTGGAAGCGTGCATAGGGACACATGTGTTTGCAAACCTGCTCACGCATAAAACCGGCATTGCCGTAGGTGGCAAAACCATAGAAGAATGTCCAAAAAATTTCCCATGAACTCATGCGCATTTGCACAAACTCTAGCCCCAAGTCTTTGATAGGCGTGAAATAGCCAACAAACGTAAAACCCGTCCACAAAGCCACAGCGAGCCAAAGAAAGTGTTTAGCGCTTTTACGTAAGAACTTTTCCAGCGACATGGCTTGGGCATCGCGCCGCATGCGTGCTGAGCGATCACCTTCGACCTTTTTTTCTATCCACAGAAAAATTTCAGTGTAGACCGTTTGCGGGCAGGTATAACCGCACCACAATCGCCCGGCTACAGCTGTAAACAAGAACAAGGATAGCGCAGAGACGACCAAAATACCTGCTAGATAGATAAAATCTTGCGGATACAGCACCAGCCCAAAAACATAAAATCGTCGTGCACCTAGGTCAAACAAAACAGCTTGCCGCTGCCCCCACTCCAACCAAGGGACGCCATAAAACACCAGTTGCGTTAAGAAAACCATACCCCAGCGCCAGTTTGAAAAGAACCCCGACACGCTACGGGGATAAATCTTTTCATGCGACGCGTAAAGAGAGATCATCTCCGCATCTGGCTCTACAGCCATGATGGGGATGACTTTTCGCGGGGTTGATTCCTGACTATTCAAGTAAAGTCTTTCAAATGGTTTTAAGTTGCACGGCTGAATTTATTACTGAGTAACGGCGCCTTTGTTAGAAAACCCCCAAACATAAGATGTCAACACGTGAATTTGCGCTTCAGTCAATTTTTCGTTTTGTGCAGGCATCTGGTTGACCTTGCCGCCATTGATCATTGCTACGATGGCAGGCGCACCGTAGCCATGCAGCCAAATATCATCGGTTAAATTCGGCGCGCCCAAAGCTTGATTGCCTTTGCCATCTATACCGTGGCAAGCGGCGCATACGCCAAATTTAGATTTGCCCAGTGCAGCTTGTAATGAGTCATGTGGGCTACCCGAGAGGCTCAACACGTATTGAGCGACGTTCTTCACATCATCAGCTGAACCCACAGCTGCCGCTATAGACGGCATATTTCCGATTCGGCCTTTCGTCAACGTTTCTTTGATTTTTTCTGGCGTGCCGCCGTGCAGCCAATCACCATCTGTTAAATTAGGAAAACCTTTACTGCCACGCGCATCAGAAGCATGACATTGGGCGCAATTGTTCATGTACAAACGCTCGCCAATAGCCATAGCTTGCGGATCTTTCGCCATATCCTCAGATTTCATAGCTGAAAATTTGGCAAATAGTGGCGCAACCTCTGCGTTGCCCTTATCAACTTCGGCTTGGTGTTGACCTGTCGATGTCCACCCCAATTTTCCGGCATATGTACCCAAACCAGGGTACAGCGCCAGGTAGACGAATGCAAAAACAATCGTTAAAACAAACAACCATGCCCACCAACGCGGCAATGGGTTGTTCATTTCACGCAAATCGCCATCCCATACATGACCCGTGGTGTTGTCACTCGCTGTCATCGCTTTCGCTTTGCCGCTAAACCATAACAGCAGTAAACAAGCAAGTATGCTGACAATGGTGACTCCGGCGACGAATAGTGACCAGAAATTACTTGTAAAGTCGCTCATTTTTTATCCTTAGAGTGCGGTTCTTATGGTTCTTGTAGTGCATTAATCTTGCTCAAAAGGCAGATTAGCGGCCTCTTCGAAATCAGTTTCATTTCGGCTTGAATATGCCCACAGCCAAATACCAATAAATGTGAAAAGACCTGCTACTGTCGCAATAGATCGTAGGGTGTTGATATCGAGTTCCATATATACCTCTGTCCTTATTTGACCAAAGTGCCCAAAACTTGCAGATAGGCGATGACAGCTTCAACTTCTGTCTTTCCTTTGACGTCTTCTGCAGCTTTGGCTATCTGCTCATCTGTATAGGGAACGCCCACAGTTCTCAACGCTTTCATATGTGTGGGCATCGAAGCTGAATCCACAAGATCCTTCAGCAACCATGGATAAGCGGGCATGTTTGATTCAGGCACCAAATCACGCGGGTTATTCAAGTGGTCACGATGCCACTGGTCGCTGTACTTGCCACCGACACGGTGTAAATCAGGCCCAGTGCGCTTGCTACCCCACTGAAAAGGGTGGTCATACACAAACTCACCCGCCACAGAATAATGACCATAACGCAGCGTTTCAGCACGGAAGGGGCGAATCATTTGCGAATGGCAGTTATAGCAGCCTTCACGAATATAAATATCACGGCCTGCCAGTTGCAACGCTGTATAAGGTTGCAAACCCTTGACAGGTTCGGTCGTAGACTTTTGAAAGAACAGAGGAACAATCTCCACCAATCCGCCCACCAGCAAGACCAGCAAGATCAAGACGATCATCAAGAAGTTGTTGGTTTCAATTTTTTCGTGCGACAGTCCGCCGCTAGAATTATTATTTGCCATGGTCATTTTTCTTTCTCAGGCGTGAACGGGAATAGCAGGAAGGGAAATATTGACGTTGACCGAGCGACCATTCGTCGCCGTTTTCAATGTATTCCAAAGCATGATCAACATGCCGCTGAGGTAAAGTAAACCGCCTATCAAACGCAACACATAGAACGGGAAGGTCGCTTTAACAGACTCCACAAAGGTATAGGTCAAGGTGCCGTCAGCATTGATAGCGCGCCACATCAGCCCCTGCATAACACCGGCAATCCACATCGCTGCGATGTAAATGACGATACCAATGGTTGCTGTCCAGAAATGGATTTCAATCGCTTTGACGCTGTACATCTGTTTTTGACCAAACAAGCGCGGAATCAAGTAATACATAGACCCCATGGTCACCAAGCCAACCCAACCAAGCGCACCAGAGTGCACGTGGCCCACCGTCCAATCGGTGTAATGCGAGAGCGCATTGACCGTTTTGATCGACATCATTGGGCCTTCAAAAGTTGACATGCCATAAAACGATAAAGACACGATCAAGAAACGCAGAATTGGGTCATCGCGCAATTTGTGCCAAGCGCCGGACAAAGTCATGATGCCGTTGATCATGCCGCCCCAGCTAGGCGCCAAAAGAATCAAAGAGAACACCATGCCCACCGACTGCGTCCAGTCAGGCAAAGCGGTGTAATGCAAATGATGCGGACCCGCCCACATATAGGTGAAGATCAGCGCCCAGAAGTGAACGATGGACAAACGATAAGAATAAACAGGCCTCTCCGCCTGCTTAGGAATGAAGTAATACATCATGCCCAAGAAACCCGCTGTGAGGAAGAAGCCCACCGCATTGTGACCGTACCACCACTGCACCATGGCGTCTTGCACACCAGCATAGGCTGAATAAGAAGTCATGTAGCCCGATGGAATCGCCGCACTGTTGACCACGTGCAACAAGGCCACTGCAATGATGAACGCACCAAAAAACCAGTTCGCTACATAGATGTGTCGAACCTTGCGCGTACCAATCGTGCCAAAGAAAACGATGGCAAAAGATACCCAAACCAAGGTGATCAAAATATCGATCGGCCACTCCAACTCAGCGTACTCTTTACCTTGCGTGTAACCCATTGGCAAAGAGATGGCAGCGGCCACAATCACCAATTGCCAACCCCAAAACGTAAAAGCAGCAAGTTTGTCGCCAAATAATCTGACGTGACAGGTACGCTGGGCTACATAGTAAGCAGATGCAAACAAGCCGCAGCCACCAAACGCAAAAATCACCGCATTGGTGTGCAAGGGACGCAATCGACCATAACTCAGCCAAGGTATGCCAAAATTGAGTTCAGGCCACGTCAGCTGTGCGGCGATGATCACGCCAACCAGCATGCCAACCACACCCCAAACCACTGTCATGATCGCGAATTGCCTGACAACTTTGTCGTTGTAAGTCGTCGCTTGCGCATTGGGAAAGTTCATTTGCACCTCTTCTGAGTTTATTTGTTACGAGTTTCCTATGGCTAACCCTGCAACCGTTTGACGTACATCAAACCAAAGCCAAAATTCTTAAGAGTCTTTGAGGATTCGCTCCCCTTCTGACTCAATATCGTCAAATTGACCACGGTAGATCGCCCACCACAAGCCACCAAGGATGAAAAACACGAGAATCACCGACATAGGAATCAACAAATACAAAATGTCCATGCGTCTTTTTCTCCAAAATTCCCTACAAACTTTTGTTTTTTGCGAGTCTCAACGCATTCAACACAACAAAAAGTGAACTCAACGCCATCCCTAAACCTGCCAACCAAGCCGGCAGCAAGCCCATCACGGCCAAAGGCACACACAGTGCGTTATAACTCGCTGCCCACCAAAGGTTCTGTTTGACAACGCACATAGTCTGCTTGGCCAAACCTATCGTTTTGACGACCAACCCCAATTGCTCGCCCAGCACCACAAAATCTGATTGCGCTTGCGCCAACGGCACGGCTTGGCCAAACGCAAAGGACACATGCGCACCGGCAAGCACCGGACCGTCATTGAGACCATCACCTACTACGGCTACTTTTTTGCCTCTTTTTTGGGCATCTTGCAAAAATGCTAATTTGTCATGCGGCGTGCAGCCCCCTTGAAACGCGGTGATGCCGACCTTTGCTGCGACTCGCGCAACAGCTTGGGCAGTGTCGCCAGACACCAAAAACACCTCAACACCGCTTTTTTGCAGTGCCTCAACCGTGCTAAACGCATCCGACCGCACATCTTCATGAAACTCAAACGTGGCCAGCCAACCCTTCTCGTCGCGCAAAAAAGTTTGCAGCGTGTCAGTTTTAGCCGCTTCAACTCTGCAAAATTCAGCCGAACCCAGCGACACGGCAGATGCCGAATCACTATTGTCACCCTGCCAAACCTTGCCCGACACACCGCTGCCAGCCACTTCTTTGACTAAGTCAGCGTGCCATCGGTTTGCTCGCTCAGTGCTGGAAGCCGCCACCAGTGCTTTCGACACAGGATGCAACGAAAACTGTGCCAATGCGGCGGCCATGTCCAGCGCGTATTCAGTTGGCACGCCGTCACGCACCTGAATCGACCCCAAAACCATCGCATCGCGCGTCAAGGTTCCCGTTTTGTCGAACATCACGGCATCCACAGACGCCAGCGCTTCAAAAGCTGCCAAACGGCGAACCAAAACGCCGCCTTTGGCCAAGTTTCCTGCCGCAGACAGCATGGCAGCAGGTGTTGCTAGCGACAAGGCGCAAGGACACGTCACCACCAGCACGGCCACCGCCACCATCAGCGCATGCCCAGGGTCGCTCGGCCACCAGTAGGCGCAAGACAAGCCGGCTGCGAGTAAAACGCCGATCAAGAAGGGCTTTGCAATCCGGTCTGCCAGCTGCGCAATAGGTGGTTTGGTGGTGGATGCGCTTTCCATCAAACCCACGATTTCTGAAAACCGCGTTTGCGCCCCCACCCGCTGCACACGCACCTGCACCGCGCCTGACAAATTGTGGCTGCCTGCAATCACGGCACTACCCAAGCTGTGAGATACGGGACGCGATTCACCCGTCAGCAGCGCCTCGTCGACCATGGTGTCACCCTGCAAAACCACGCCATCGGCAGGAAACGTCTGCCCTGGCAAGACACGAATCACATCACCCACGAGCAACCGCCGCACCGCGACTGATTCAAACGTGCCATCAGCACATTGGCGTGCAATGCTGTCGGGCATGCGGTTCATCAACGCTTCCAGCGCGCCAGCCGTGCGGTCGCGCAAGCGCAGCTCCAGCCAGCGCCCTGCCAGCAAAAAGAACACGAACATGGTCAGCGAGTCAAAATACACCTCTTTGCCAAAGGTACCTTGCGGCTCAAACGTGCCCACCGTGCTAACCACAAACGTGATCAACATGCCAATAGCAACCGGCAAATCCATGCTGACCCGCCTGTGCAGCACGTCGCGCCAAGCGCTGCTGAAGAAAGGGCCGCAAGAAAACAAAATCACCGGCAGCGTCAAAACCCATGAGGCCCAGCGCAGCAATTGCTCCATCTCAGCCGTTAAATCACCTTGCGCAGCCACATAAGCTGGATAGGCATACATCATGACCTGCATCATGCACAGCCCTGCCACGGCCAGCCGCCACAGCGCTTTGCGTGATTCGGCAAGGCGTCTTTCGCGGGAAAACGCGTCGTTTGCAGGTACAGCGCGGTAACCCGCCGCCTCAATCGCCCGCATCCAACCCGAAGGCAACACCGCATCCACAGCCCAAACCACCTGCGCCCGGTGGCTTCCCGCGCTCACATTCGCCCTGACCACACCCGGCACGCGCAGCAAAACGTCCTCAATCGTCAACGCACAAGCGGCGCAGTGCATGCCCTCAATCATCAAGTTAGATTCCCAGCAGCCCGCATTTTTTCCATCCAAACGGCTAAAAGACGACCATTCTTGCGGGTCGTCCAGCAAGTGAACACTAACTTGCCGAGTCAAATCTGGGGTGGGAAGGTCTAAACTTGCTGTAGGCATAGCCCGAGAGTAACTGAAATCATAGGATGCGGGCTTGATTCATATCAAACGCTCTCTCGATAGCAGTCAGGGAGCTTCCGCATCACTGAAAACGGTTATTCAATAGAAAACCGTCAAAATCAGCATAAAATAGGCATCTAGCCGGCGTATTTACTACCTAAATTGCTATTGAAAGTATAGCAAATTGGCAAAGTCCAGTTTGGTGATTTTTAGTCATTATTCATGACTATAGCCAGCGTGTTTATTGCCTAGAGTGCTATCGGATTTATATCAAAATGGCATTCCCTGTCATCTCAGGTTTAAATCCCCCTCAATCCCCCTTTTTCAAAGTGGGAAGACTAGCGCGACCATCACTTCTTCTGACTTGTTCCCCACTTTGAAAAAGGAGGGCTAGGGGGGGGATTTAAATGTGATCGTATGTGAAGCGTTTCGCATGATTGCTTTGATACAATCACGCCATGTGCCCGTAGCTCAGCTGGATAGAGCACCGCCCTTCTAAGGCGGTGGCCACTGGTTCGAACCCAGTCGGGCACACCAATCAACGCAAGATCAATGAGCTATCTTGCTGCCTCCAAAACCCCTCGAAATAAACATTCCACAAAAATCGCCCAAAAACTGTGCAAATAAAAGGCGCAAAAAAAGGGACATAAGCAAATAATTGCTGCTGTCCCCTACTGTTTTTTTTGTCGAAGTACAAGGATTCCACTCCACAGCTAACCTATTGATTTTATTCATTATTTATAGCGATCTAAAAATTGACCCCCCGTTTGACCCCCCACTTATTTATACGCAATATTTGTGTAATTTAAGTCTTTTTATTTTTTGCTTGAGTCAGTTTACCTGATATCTTCGCTGAATGTCCGAACAATCAACCGTCATACAACTGCCCAATCGTCCCCTACTCCGATATTTCGGCGGTAAATGGATGCTCGCTCCCTGGGTTCTCAGTCATTTTCCAGTTCACGCCAAATACATCGAATCTTTCGGTGGCGGCGGCTCAATCCTACTAAGTAAGCCTGTTGTTCATGCTGAAATCTACAATGACCTTGACAGCGAAATCGTGAATCTATTCTCAGCAGCACGCTCAAACCTTCCTGAGTTGTTGGACCAAATCAAATTAACACCCTATGCGCGTGAAGAATTCGAGCAATCATACGAACCGTGTGAATCAGCTCTAAAGCAAGCCAGAAGAACTCGCGCGTGCAGGACTGGCACCACGTTTTGCGAGGTTTGCGGGGCTTTTTGCATCCCGTTGTGGCCACTTTGGCCCATTCTGGACGCACTCATGCCGGCAGCGCCACCCACAAATTAGATAATTCAGACAACGTGGCGATCTGAACCACGTTCTTCTTCAAGCCCCGGTACGAACTCGAAGCGGCGCATCCAGATGTGGCCGTAGATCGGGTTGGACAGAAATCGCAGACCACCGCTTTTAATTCTTCAAACGCCCCTGGCGCATATGCTCACAGATAAGCCCAGTGCGTTTTTTTGTTGCCAGGTTTGAGCATTTCCACTGGCGTCTCATCGGCATGCACCGCCGAGTGGCTGAGGATTTCATCTTTGAGTGCCTCCACCAGCGGTTGTAACTGCACACCGCAAATGCACACCCATTGCGCCAGGGTCGAGCGTGGAATCTCCAAACTGGCACGGCCAAAAAATGTGTTCCTAGCGGTTCAGATGCAAATGATCGCTACACTTGGCCAAGCTTGCATCTTATCGGTAAAAGTGAGGAAGTCAAAACCAGTTCTCCGAAACAGTTCGTTAAAAATTGGATGGGTTCGCAATCCGGGGCTAAGCGCTTGCTGTGCCTGTACTGGCGCTTTTTTGCGCCTCGATCCAATCGAACGTTCGCATCACACCACGCAATTCCGCCAAGCCCTTTAGCCGCCCGATGCAGGAGTAACCGGGGTTGATGCGGTTTTTATTCAGGTCATCCAGGAGCAGGTGTCCATGGTCTGGGCGCATAGGTATGTCGGCATCTGTCTGGCCGGCATCGCGGCGACGCTGTTCCTCAACGAGCAGTTCGCGTACCACTGCAATGAGGTCGGTATCACCTCCCAGGTGGTCTGCCTCATAGAAGGAACCGTCTGCCTCGTGTGTCACGTTGCGCAGATGGGTGAAGTAAATGCGCGCTGCAAATTCTTTGGCCATTGCCGGCAAGTTGTTGTCGGGGCGCGATCCGTATGAACCACAACAGAGTGTCAAACCGTTCGCGGGACTGGGAATGGCCGCCAACAGGCGACGCGCATCGTCCGCAGTAGAGACGATACGTGGCAATCCAAACAGAGAGATGGGCGGGTCGTCCGGGTGAATGGCAAGCTGCATGCCAAAATCTTCTGCAACCGGCACTACTTCACGCAAAAATTCAAACAAGTTCTCGCGCAGTTGGTCTGCATCCATCTGAGCGAACTCGCTCAACACGTCACGCATCTGGTCGCGGGTGTACCACGCCTCGCGTGCAGGGAGACCACCGATGATGTTATTTTCCAGCCGGACGAGTCGATCTCCGACCAAAACGGGGAGCCGCTCCCGGGCCGCGGCCAAAGCGGCTTCGGAGTAATTTGCAGCCGCGCCAGGTCGTTCGAGAATGAAGACATCGTAGGCGACGAATTCAGGGAAGTCGAAGCGCAAAGCCTGTCCTTGGTGCGGGAGTTGCCAATGGAGGTCGGTGCGCGTCCAGTCCACTACGGGCATGAAGTTGTAACAGACTGTCTTGATGCCTGCACGCCCCAAATTTGCAAGACTGTCTTTCCATGCCGAGATGTATTCCCGGTACGGTCCACTGCGAAGCTTGACAGACTTGTGCATCGGAATGGACTCGCAAACATTCCATTCCAGTCCCGCCGCACGGATCTTGCCGCGATGGTCCTCAATGTCGTTGAGTTCCCAGCGGCGGCCGTCGTACATATGGTGCAAAGCGCTAACAATGGCTTTGGCTCCGGCTTGCCTTGCGTCCAGCAAGCTAACCGGATCTGTATCTCCAAACCATCTCCAAGATTCGATCATTCACATACTCCTTAGTGGCTTCATGGTGTTTGTTAATGTCCAACATTACACATCAACAATCAAATTATATCTAAATAAAATGCAAATTTTTCTTAATTTGTTGGACATTTAAAAAAATCGCTATGATTGGAACTGTAAACAGGAAAACACACCATGGAACGCGATAGACAAAAAAGTACCCCCTCAGGCGGCGGACGAGAACTAGGCGCAGGGGGTGTATCTGCGCTCCCAGCTCGGCGTCCGCGAGCAGTCAACACTGTCGATGGATTGGTCGATCAAATCCGCCGTTACATTCGCGATAACGGCCTTGTAGTCGGCGATGTTCTACCTACCGAGACTGAGTTGGCAACGCTGTTTGGCTCGAGCCGCAACACGGTGCGAGAGGCAATCCGTACGCTCAAGGCCTACGGATTAATCGAATCCCGCAAACGGGTTGGCGCGGTCATTACAGAGCGACGTCAGGAGGCCATCATGGAAGCCTTCTCGTTTGCCATTGACCTGTCGGCGGAGGCGTTTCAAGACGTCCAGGGGTTTCGGCGTCTCATAGAAATCAATGTCGCCGAAGATCTGGTGTTGCGGCAGGACCAGAGCTATATCGAGAAGGCGGCCGCTATCAATGAAAACATGCGCCTTGCGCTCAATGATCAATTGGCAGGTGAGCTTGATTACGAATTTCACCGCACACTGGTTGATGCCTTGGGTAATCGCACGCTAAGCCAGATTTATGCGGTGATGAAACCGGTCATTTGCCACTTGACTGTGGTAGGAAAAAATCGGCGCAAGGGCGTTGAGTCTACGGCCCAAGATCATATGCGCATTCTTGATGCGTTGCGCCGGAAGGATCGCATTGCGATTGCCTATTTCTATAGCGTGCACCTCGAAGCCGGTCTGGAGTATCTGCCCGGGATTGCAGCGCAGAAGAAAAATCAATCACCATGAGCAGAAAATTTTGCGCCTGCGCGATGGCAGGCGCGCAGGTCCAAGCCGGTGTAGTGGTTCGGGATGATCGCCTTCTTAACAGATCAGCGTTGTTGCCTAAGATGCCAACCCAACGGGTAAGCATGATTCGCGGACCGCTGCCGCATCGACCGATTGAATTTTGGGCGTTTTGGTCTGATCACGATTTGAACTTCGGGCACGCACTTGTCGACCGTTCTTATGCGGGTTTGTGCGCCGGACCATCGTGATCAGACCCCCATCGCCCTCCCGATTGGAGACGACCATGCTCGACCAAATTGGTGCGGCGTTGACTTCCCTGTCGCCGGCCGAACAAAGCGTAGGCCGCTTGGTGCTGGCTGACCCGGCAATTTTTTCTAGCTTGCCTGTCTCCGAGCTGGCCGGGCAGGCCAGGGTCAGTGCCCCACGGTGCTTCGTTTTTGTCGCAGTTTGCGCCATGACGGCCTGAAAGACTTCAAACTCAAGCACGCAGGCAGTATGAATGAAGGGGTTCCCTTCATTCACCCCAGTGTTGACGTTGACGACAAGATCAACGACATCCTGGTCAAGATCATCGATGACACCATGGCGGCGGCTTCGAGCTACCGCTGCAATGCCAACCGGACGCATATCGAAACCGCTGTCACGGCACTGGTCGAGACCCACCGTGGCGGCAAACGAATCCAGATTTTTTTGGCTTGGGAAAGTCGGGCATCGTGGCGCAGGACGCCCAACACAAATTTTTTCGACTCGGCATCCCCACGACAGCCTACGGCGACAGTCACATGCAGTTCATGAGCGCATCCGTCATGCGCCCGGGTGATTGCGCCGTGGTGATCTCCAACTCGGGGCGCACGCGCGACCTGATTGCGACCTGCGATATGGCCAAGCGAAACGGCGCCACCACCATTTCCATCACCGCAAGCGGTTCGCCCTTGTCATCGGTGGGTCATATTCACCCGGCGGCCGATCACCCTGAAGGGTTCGAGCGCTATTGCCCGATGGTCTCGCGCCTGCTGCACTTGTTGATTGTCGACATCGTCGCCACCAGCATGGCCCTGCGCATTGGGATCGAGGAGCTGCGACTAGGTTTGCGGCAAATGCAATCTTGCTTACTGGACAAACGGGTGCACTGACCTCAACCGTTCCAGCCAAGATGGCCGAGAAAATCGCGTGTGCGGGCAACTCTGGGATGGTCAAAAATCTGTGCTGGTGGGCCTTCTTCCATGATGGCGCCGTTTTCAAATACCACCACCCAGTTGGCCACCCGCTGGGCGAAACTCATTTCGTGAGTTGCCACGATCATGGTCATGCATTCCTGCGCCAGCTTTTTCATGACGTTGAGAACTTCGCCCACTGTTTCGGGGTCCAGCGCCGAAGTCGGCTCGTCAAACAGCATGACCTCCGGCTCCAATGCGAGGGCACGGGCAATTGCCACGCGCTGCTGCTGGCCGCCGGAAAGGTAGGCCGGAAAGCTGTCGGCCTTGGACGCCAGGCCGACCTTGTCGAGCAGCGCCAGCGCGCGGGTCCGAGCCTCCTTGACGCTCATACCCAAGACCGTAATCGGCCCCATGGCGACGTTGTCCAGCGCAGTCTTGTGCGGGAACAGCTCGAAGCTCTGGAACACCATGCCCATGCGCTGGCGCACCTTGCGTATGTCTGTTTCGCGCGTGGGCAGCGGCACGCCGTCCAGCAGCACCCGGCCGCCGTTGAGTGTCTCCAGCACATTGGTGCAGCGGAGCAAGGTGGACTTACCCGACCCCGACGGGCCGATCAGGCACATTACCTCGCCTTTATTAACCTGTAGCGAGACATTGTTGAGCGCGACAAAGTCGCCGTATAGCTTTCGTACGTTTTCATACAACAGCACTGGGGGCTGGTCAGCGCCCTTGCGCGGCAACAGCGCGCCCGTATTTGCAGCAGCACTCGTGGCAGTAACTGCTTCGATCAATGGGTTCATTCCTTGACTCCGTATTTCTTGTGGATCCAGTCCACCAGTTTGGCCTGCGGGTAGCCCATCAGCCAGTACAGCGCGGCCATGGCTGTCAGCATTTCCAGCACGCGAAAGGTCTGTGCGCGAATCTGCATCGAGGT
>JAYUJX010000648.1:0-3319 GCA_043764955.1 Polaromonas sp. | reverse complement strand
ATCACTCACTCTCTAGCGTAGCAACTTCATTTACTTCTTCTCAAAACTCACAGCTGGCGGTTTAGAAATAACCGCTTCGTTTTCAACCGTGAAACCTTCTTTGGTTTTGTAGCCAAAGATCATGGCGGTCAAATTGGTTGGGAAGCTGCGGGTTAAGATGTTGTAGTCTTTGATGGTCGCGATATAACGGTTACGCGCCACGGTGATGCGGTTTTCGGTGCCTTCGAGTTGCACACGCAAATCGCTAAAACCCTGGTTGGCTTTCAAGTTGGGGTAAGCCTCGCTCACCGCCATCAAGCGGCTCAATGCGCTGCCCAATTCACCCTGTGCGGCCTGGAATTTTTTCATCGCTTCAGGGTTGTTCAACAGTTCTGGGGTGACTTGAATCGCCGTCGCTTTAGAGCGTGCCTCAATCACCTTGGTCAGCGTTTCTTGTTCGAAATTGGCTTCGCCTTTGACGGTGGCGACGATGTTGGGCACCAAATCAGCACGACGCTGGTACTGGTTCAAAACCTCTTTCCAAGCGGCATTAGATGTTTCGTCCAAACTTTGGAAGTCGTTGTAGCCGCAGCCGGTGAGCGTGCCGCCCAGTGTTAAAGCCGCAGAAATAATCAATAACCAACGTTTCATGGGAAATCCTTTCACGGACAAAGCTAAAAGCTCAAAGCGATACGTTAGCACAAATGAACGCTAACTTGGGTGATTTAAACCCATAAACAGATGATTTAGGTGATATTTTTATGAAATCCGTGTAAAATTTGACAAAATGCATCAAAAAATGACTCTAGCTGGCGTATTTATTGCCTAAATAGCTATGAAATATATAGCACCCAAGTGGTTGCCCGGCGGTAATCTACAAACCATCTGGCCTGCCGTGGTTAGCGCCCGCTCGCTCGCTCACTCGGGTACAAATCAACCCACCACGTTGCCCTACCAACGCGTCCGCTGGACCACGCCAGACGAAGACTTTATCGATGTTGACTACGGCGCTACAACAACGCCTGAGATTAAATACGCAACGAAGCAGCCCCTGCTCGTGCTGTTTCACGGCTTAGAAGGCTCATCCAGCAGCCACTACGCCCTGGCTTTTGCCAAAATCGCCCAGCAACGCGGCTGGGCGTATGCTGTGCCGCATTTTCGCGGTTGCAGCGGCGAAATCAACCGCGCACCCCGCGCCTACCACTCGGGCGATTATGAGGAAATCGGCTGGATGCTGTCCAAGCTCAAAGCCGCACACGTTTTAGCCGGTGGTGGCGCACTGCTGGCCGTTGGCATCTCCTTGGGCGGCAACGCCTTGATGCGCTGGGCGCAAGAAGCGGGCAGTACAGCGGCTCAAACCGTTGAAGCCGTGGCATCCGTCTGCTCGCCCTTGGATTTAGCCGCCAGTGGTGTCGCCATTGGCCAAGGCTTCAACCGTTTGGTTTACACCCGCATGTTTTTAAACAGCATGAAACCCAAAGCGCTGGCACGTTTGGCGCTGAACCCCGGCTTGTTTGACGCCAAAGCGCTGCAAGCCAGCCGTAATTTGTACGAGTTCGACAACATTTTCACCGCCCCCGTGCACGGCTTCAAAAACACCGAAGATTACTGGCTGCGCGCCTCCGCCAAGCCGCACATGCACTGCATCCAGCTACCCGCATTGGCGCTGAACGCGGTGAACGACCCGTTTATCCCTGCGTGGTCATTACCCAAACCCTTTGAGGTCAGCAAAAGCGTCACCCTGTGGCACACCGCGCAGGGCGGGCATGTGGGCTTTCCCAAAGGCAAGTTTCCCGCAGAGGTGATGGCCATGCCAGAGGCCGTATCGGGCTGGCTGGAAACGCATTTGCCGACTTAAAACAAGATTTAAAGCGATAATTTACAGATGGATGATATCGTCAAGCAAGCCATGGCTAAGTGGCCCAATGTGCCGCACTGCTACGGCTGGCTGGGCTTAGACGCGCGCGGCAACTGGTACATGCGTGACGACCGCGTGCAGGCGCAAGGCACGTTCACCCAAGCCAAGGGCTCGATGTTAAAGCACGAAAAGCTCATCGACTTCATCAACCGCAATTATTTGAGTGATGACAGCTCTCAAAGCGAAGCCAAAGGCCAATGGTTCTTCCAAAACGGCCCCCAGCGCGTCTACGTCGAGCTAGAAGCCACACCGCTTGTCTGGAGAGTTAGCGCTAACTTTGAAGTTACCGCCCACACTGGCGAGCCCGCACGATTGCAGCGCTGCGTCATCGACGAACACGGGCGTTTGTACCTAGAGTCCGCCGCCGGCTTCGGCCTCGTCCACACCGCAGACATGCTGTACGCGGCAGACGCCATCGAGCAAGGTTTGTGGGTACCGCAGGAGATGCTGGCCGCAGATTTGCCTAAGCGGTTTGGGTATGTGCGTAGCCCGAAGGCGCTGCAGGGATAGTTATAATGCTATATATTTAATAGCTGATTAGGAAATAAATACGCCGGCTAGAGACATATTTTAGAGGCAAACTAAGCCTTTTTCACCGCAAACTGGCGAATCCACGCTGCAAACTCAGCCTCAGAAATGTCGCCAGCGGCTACGGCCAGCATGGTGAGCACTTTGCTGGCATCGTCAGCGACATGGCTGTAGCCATTCAACCGCAAAAACATGACAGCCGCGACGAAGCCTGTGCGCTTGTTGCCATCGATAAAAGCGTGGTTCCTTGAGATGCCGAAACCGTAGGCTGCAGCCAAATCAGAAACATCAGGTTTGCCATCAGCAGCTAGG
Source organism: Polaromonas sp. (assembly GCA_043764955.1). Classification (GTDB taxonomy): domain Bacteria; phylum Pseudomonadota; class Gammaproteobacteria; order Burkholderiales; family Burkholderiaceae_C; genus Aalborgiella. The sequence goes on along the minus strand of JAYUJX010000648.1, from coordinate 582 downwards.
TTTTGTGGGCGCGACAAGGCTGAAGCTAGTAAATTTTGGTCGCGAACACCTGTACCCCCTCCGTGTTCAGCCAGTTGCGCTTCATGCACGGCGATGACGACCACCGAATTCAGCCAAATCCAAATCATTTCGCCAGCTCACGTAAAACGGCGCGGTTTTCCTTCATCACCTCCCGTGCAATCGCCATTTGCGCCTCAAACACAGGGTCGTTGCGAGTGATACGAAACCCATCTGGCGACTCGGTTAAGAAGATTTCATCGCCTTTTTCAAGGCTGAGCTTGGCCAACAGGTCTTTCGGGAAAATAACACCCAATGAGTTGCCAACTTGGGTCAGTTTGAGGGTGTGCATGGCTATTCTCCTAACGTTATAACGGATGTAATTACAAACCCGATCATACCGCAAGGCGTTAAAGACCGTAAGCTAGGTTATGTTGCTATGTATTTAATAGCTATTCAGGCAATAAATACGCCGGCTAGAGCTGTATTTGACATTAAAAAAGTCGATAAATTCGCTTTTAAACGACTTTTATCGACTTGTTGCCCCCCGCTTGGGGAAATAACGCTGAATTACTTGGCTGCAGG
>JAYUJX010000647.1:0-13897 GCA_043764955.1 Polaromonas sp. | reverse complement strand
TCGCTATTGGTTACTTCATCACTATTTTTTGCAGTATTTTTGGCAACATTTTCTCCTGCTGCATTTTCTTTTTTATTTAGGTCAGATTCAGCTTTATTGTTGCGATGAAGATCCTTGATTTCAATCTCTCGACGCTTGACTTTGTTCAATGCCGCTTGTGCTTCGGTTTTAGCATCTTTGAGGCAATCGCTAACAGCAAATTTTTTATAACAAACAATTTCTTGTTTCTTCAAATTGGCATCAATTGCAAGTTTTTCTTGCTTGAGCTTAGCTAACTCATCAGTCGCATTTATTTCAGCAGCATGAGTCGAAATTACAGCATTATTTTTCGCTATGGCCGACGTAAAATATGCCTGAATAGCTATAAAAATAATAGCATAAAAAATACTTTTCATTTGAAATAATAGTTTGATTTTCACACTAAATTTGTATCAACCAATCGTCGCTCTAAATTCAAATACTCTACGGATTGCATCTCATTGATTCGTGAAACTGTACGCGGAAACTCATGCGCCAGCGGGCCCTCGGTATATAACGCTTCAGGAGCAACTTCAGCCGACATGATGAGTTTGACGCGTCTGTCGTACAACACATCTACCAACCACGTAAACCGTCTTGCTTCACTGGACAAACGCGGCGGCATAGCAGGCACGTTGCTAAGCAAAACAGTGTGAAATTGGGTTGCAATTTCTAGATAATCATTTTGCGATCTTGGCCCGCCACACAGGGTTTTAAAATCGAACCACACCACACCACCCGCTTTACGCTTAGCCTGAATCTCTCTGGCTTCAATTTGCAAAATGGGGGTTTCGTCTGGTGACTCTGCCAATTGAGAGAAAGCACCTTCCATTTCCGCATCAGCTCCCGAACCCCAAGGCTGATGATACATATTGATTCGCTCAAGCGTGCGGCTTCGATAATCAATACCATTGTCAACATTGATGACTTCTAAATTCGCGTTTAACAAGGCAATCGCCGGCAAAATTCGGTCACGATGCATGCCACCTGGATACAAATCATCAGGTTTGAAGTTTGAAGTCGTCATGAAGCCGACGCCTTGTTCGAACAGCGCTGCAAGTAGTCGATGCAGAATTAAAGCGTCGGTGATTTCGGAGACGTGAAACTCATCAAAACAAATCAACTTAAACCGCTGAGCCATACGTTTGGCAAGCTCGTCTAATGGGTTAACAATGCCCTGTAGATCTCGCAATTCCCGATGCACCTCGCGCATGAACTCATGAAAATGCAAACGTGTTTTACGTTTAAGAGGGACAGCGTTGTAGAAGCAATCCATCAAAAAACTTTTCCCTCGCCCTACGCCGCCGTACAAATAAACACCGCGCGGAATGGGCGGGTGTACAAGTAATTTTTTAATCGCGTTTGACCGTTTTTGCTTGTACTCACGCCATTCCAGCGCGCAACGTTCCAACGCAGCAACCGCACGAAGCTGCGCAGGGTCACTTTTGTAACCCCGCGTTGCTAATTCAGCTTCATACGCTGCAAATACTGACATCGCCTTTTAGCTTAAGAAACGAATTGCTTTAGAAGTTCAAAGTACGCTTATCAACAGCCAAAGCAGCTTCTTTGGTTGCCTCTGACAGCGATGGATGCGCGTGGCAAATACGTGCAATGTCCTCAGCACTTGCTCTAAACTCCATAGCAACGACGCATTCAGCAATCAGCTCACTCGCCATGGGGCCAACAATATGGACGCCCAAGATTTCGTCAGTTGTCGCATCAGCCAGCATCTTGACCATACCTGTGGTATCGCCCAAAGCCCTCGCACGGCCATTGGCCATGAAAGGGAAGGTTCCCGCCTTGTACGCACGACCAGCCGCTTTGAGCTGCTGCTCAGTTTGGCCAACCCAAGCGATTTCAGGATTCGTATAAATCACCCAAGGAATGGTGTTGAAGTTGACGTGTCCATGCTGGCCAGCGATGCGCTCAGCGACCGCAACGCCCTCTTCTTCGGCTTTGTGTGCCAGCATAGGCCCACGTACCACGTCGCCCACCGCCCACACGTTCGGCAAGTTGGTTTTGCAGTCACCATCCACCACAATCGCACCACGCTCGTCCAATGCCAAACCAATGGCTTCAGCACCCAAACCAACCGTATTCGCCACACGACCGATGGAGATGATTAACTTGTCAACGTCAAGCGTTTGTGCTTCACCTTTGGCATTGGTATAGGCAATTGAAACAGCTTTTTTGCCGTTTTTGATCTCACCAACCTTGACGCCTAGCTCAATCTTCAAACCTTGTTTCACAAACGCTTTGTGTGCTTCTTTGGCGATTTGCTCGTCTACCGCTCCCAAGAATGTTGGCAAACCCTCCAAAATGGTCACTTCAGAGCCCAAACGACGCCACACCGAACCCATCTCTAAGCCGATAACGCCAGAGCCGATCAAACCCAGCTTCTTAGGCACGACTCCGATACGCAAAGCACCATCGTTGGACAAGATGTTTTCTTCGTCAAACGGCGTGCCAGGCAACGCACGCGCGTTTGAGCCAGTAGCCACAATGACGTGCTTGCCTTGAACCAACTCTTCACCCGCTTTGATTTCATAGCCACCATCTTTAGTTGCTACAAATGAACCACGGCCATGGAAAAAAGTGACTTTGTTCTTTTTGAACAAGTACACAATGCCATCGTTGTTTTGCTTCACAACGGTGTCTTTGCGTGCCACCATCTTGGCAAGATCAAGGCTCAGACCTTTGACCTCAATGCCATGATCTGCAAAGTGATTGCTGGCATGGTCAAAATGCTCTGAAGATTGCAGCAGAGCTTTTGACGGAATACAACCTACGTTGGTACATGTACCACCTAAAGCAGGCCCACCCTTGGCGTTTTTCCACTCGTCGATACATGCAACGTTAAAACCCAACTGCGCAGCACGAATAGCCGCAACATAGCCACCAGGGCCGCCGCCTATAACGACGACATCAAATTGTTTAGACATTTTTAATTCCTTGAAATTTAGATGTCAAACAACAAACGCGCTGGGTCTTCCATCGCATCTTTGATAGCAACCAAGCCAAGCACAGCTTCGCGGCCATCGATGATGCGGTGGTCGTAGCTCATGGCGAAATAGTTCATCGGACGAACCACGACCTGGCCATTTTCAACCACGGCGCGGTCTTTGGTCGCATGAATGCCCAAAATCGCGCTTTGTGGTGGGTTGATGATCGGTGTGGACAGCATAGAGCCAAACGTGCCGCCATTGCTGATGGAGAAGGTGCCGCCAGTCATGTCGTCCATTCCCAGTTTACCGTCACGTGCCTTCACGCCGAATTCTGCGATTTTCTTCTCGATATCGGCAAAACTCATTTGATCTGCATTGCGCAGAATTGGCACAACCAAGCCGCGAGGTGAACCAACAGCGATACCGATGTCAAAGTAACCGTGGTAAACAATATCTGTGCCGTCAACGCTGGCATTCAGCACTGGGAATTTCTTCAAGGCGTGAACGGCGGCTTTGACAAAGAAGCTCATAAAGCCGAGTTTGACACCGTGCTCTTTCTCAAACTTCTCTTGCATGCGCTTACGCATGTCCAGCACTGGGGCCATGTTGATCTCGTTGAACGTGGTCAAAATCGCATTCGTGGATTGAGATTGCAGCAAACGCTCAGCCACTCGAGCGCGCAAACGACTCATGGGTACGCGTTGTTCTGGGCGATCACCAAAATTTACCACAGCAACTGCCACTTGAGGTAATAATTTGGTTGTAGCCGGCGTATTTAATGATTTAATCGCTATACTATTAATAGCATTTGAAGCTGCAGAGCCAGAAACCGGACCAGAAGCAACGGCACTCAATACATCACCCTTGGTAACGCGGCCGTCTTTACCAGAACCTACGACAGAGCCACTTGCCAACTGGTTATCCGCCATCAATTTAGCTGCTGCTGGCATAGCCACACCCGCCATAGAACCACCAGTAGCTACGGCAGCAACGAGCGCAGCTACAGTAGCTGCTTGTGCTGCAGGTGCGGGAGCTGAAGCAGCCGCACCAGCTTTGCCCTCAGTGTCGATGCGAGCAATCAATTGCTCTGCTGCAACGGTAGCACCGTCTCCCACAACGATTTCTGACAGTACGCCAGCGCTGGGTGCAGGCACCTCTAAAACGACTTTGTCAGTCTCAATCTCAATCAAAATCTCGTCAACTGCGACGAAATCGCCCGCTTTTTTCTTCCAGGTCAACATGGTGGCTTCCGCCACTGATTCAGATAACTGAGGGACTTTTACTTCGATGATAGCCATGATATTCTTTCAATATGTCTTTGATTTATAGGTATTTATTTTGTAAGGACAAAGCCTTTGAGCTTGCCAAACGCTGCATCTAAAAGCGCTTTAAGCTGCTCTTGGTGCAGGTGCGAATAGCCCACTGCTGGCGATGCAGAAGCGGCACGACCTGCGTAGCCCAACTTCTGCCCATCGGTCATGTTTTCATGGATGTAATGCTGCACAAAGAACCAAGCGCCTTGGTTTTGTGGCTCGTCTTGACACCAAACCACTTCGCTCACGTTCGGGTATTTTTTCAACTCGGTAGCAAAAGCTTTGTGCGGGAACGGATACAGCTGCTCAACACGAATGATGGCTGTATCGTCATGACCGCTTTCTTCTCGGCGCTTGACCAAGTCGTAGTAAACCTTGCCTGAACAAGCCACAACGCGTTTCACCTTGTCAGCCTTGAGCTCTTTGTTCTCAGGAATGACCGTTTGGAACATGCCTTTGGTGAACTCGGACAATGGAGATGCTGCATCCTTAGCGCGCAAGAGCGACTTCGGCGTCATGATGATCAAAGGCTTGCGCAAGTTACGCACCATCTGGCGACGCAAGATGTGAAAAATCTGGCTCGCTGTTGTCGGCTGCACCACTTGCATATTGGTGTCAGCACTCAATTGCATGAAGCGCTCCAAACGTGCCGAGCTGTGCTCTGGGCCTTGACCTTCATAACCGTGCGGCAACATCAAAGTAATGCCGTTCACGCGGCCCCACTTCACTTCGCCGCTGGCGATAAACTGGTCGATCACGACCTGTGCTCCGTTGGCGAAATCACCAAACTGTGCCTCCCAAATCACGAATGTATTTGGGTCGTTCGATGCATAGCCGTATTCAAAAGCCAGCACGGCTTCTTCAGACAAAATCGAATCAATCACGACAAACGGTGCTTGTGTTGGTGACACGTTTTGCAGTGGCGTATAAGTGCCTTCATCAAACTTTTCACGGTTTTGGTCGTGTATGACAGCGTGGCGGTGTGTGAATGTGCCGCGACCGCAGTCTTCGCCTGACAAACGCACCGGGTAGCCGCTGGCAACCAACGAGGCAAAAGCCATGTGCTCACCCATACCCCAGTCAACCGGAATATCACCACGTCCCATAGCGGCACGGTCTGCATAGACTTTTTTCACCAACTGGTGCGGTGCAACGCTGTCGGGAATCGTGGTTATTTTCTCAGCCAAGCGTTTCCACTCAGCCATAGGAATCGACGTATCACCGGCATCTGTCCACTTTTTGCTCAAATACGGCAACCAATCAACAGCGAACTTGTTTTTGAAGTTGGTGATAACAGGATTGAACGTATTTTTACCGGCATCCAAAGCCGCGCGCATGGATTTCACCATGTCGTCACCCAAAGTTGCACCCATTCCCTGGGTGGTCAACTTGTCGGCATACAGTTTGCGTGTGCCTGGATGTGCTGCGATTTTCTTGTACATCAGCGGCTGAGTCAGCGCTGGCGTATCTTGCTCGTTATGACCGAGTTTGCGGAAGCAAATAATGTCAACAACCACGTCTTTTTGGAATTCCATGCGGTATTCCAAAGCCCATTGCGTTGCCAAAACCACAGCTTCTGGGTCATCGCCATTGACGTGCAACACCGGCGCTTCGATCATTTTCACAACGTCTGAGCAGTACAGCGTTGAACGGCTGTCGCGCGGATCGCTGGTGGTGAAACCAATTTGGTTGTTGATAACGATGTGTACGGTGCCACCGGTGAAATAGCCACGCGTTTCTGCCAAGGCCAATGTTTCCATCACTACGCCCTGGCCCGCAAAAGCAGCATCACCGTGCACCAACACGGGCAATACTTGCTTGCCTTGGGGGTCTGCACGCCTGTCCATACGGGCGCGGACTGAACCTTCAACAACTGGGTTCACGATTTCCAAGTGTGATGGGTTGAAAGCCAATGTCAAATGCACGGGACCGCCGGGGGTGGTCACATCTGAGCTAAAACCTTGGTGATACTTCACGTCGCCGCTTGGCAAATCTTCAGGCGCAGTGTGGTCAAACTCAGCAAACAAATCTGCCGGCACTTTGCCCAAGGAGTTAACCAAAACGTTTAAACGGCCGCGATGCGCCATGCCAATGACGATTTCTTGCAAACCCATACTGCCGCCGCGCTGAATCAGCTCGTCCATACAAACGATGAAACTCTCACCGCCTTCTAGCGAAAAGCGTTTTTGACCAACGTATTTGGTATGCAAAAAGCGCTCCAAGCCTTCAGCAGCTGTTAATCTGTCCAAAATATGCAGTTTTTTGTCAGCTGCCAAGCTTGGCTTACTGCGCACACTTTCCAGTTTTTGCTGCCACCAGCGCTTTTTACCCTGGTCGGTGATGTACATGTACTCAGCGCCAATGCTGCTGCAATACGTCTCGCGCAATGCATTCATCAGTTCACGCAAGCTCATGCTGTTTTTGCCGAAAAAGGTGTTGCTTGTGTCAAACACAGTTTCTTGGTCGGCATCGCTAAACCCATAAAAAGCGGGGTCAAGCTCAGGAATTTTGTCTCGTTCAGTGCGTTTCAAAGGATCTAAATCAGCCCAGCGAGCGCCTACGTTGCGATATGCAGCGATTAATTGCTGCACTGACGTGCGTTTACGCCCCATTTCAGCGTCTGCGCTGCCCATAACAACTTTGGTGCCACCTTGCTTAGCGCGATCAGCAAATGCGTTGATAACGGGTAAGTGTGGTACGTCTTTTGCGTTGCTGCCGTCTACGGCAGGCACATATTGCAAAGCATCGAAGTAATCACGCCAACTATCCGGCACACTGCCTGGATTAGCTAAATAATTTTCATACATTTCTTCGACATAGGGCACATTGCCGCCAAAAAGAAATGTATTTCCCGAGTAGGCTTGATAGACAGAGCCGTTAGGCTGCGTCGTTGGTGATTGACTCATTTTTCCGCTGACCTCCGTTTCCCTTTAGGAAACTCAAGTTTAGTTTTAATAACCTTCCGCGACACGGCTTAACCGGTTAGCGGATGCGACTGTGGCAGGAAGGGCCTAGGTAACAGATCCTATTGTGCCATTAATTGCACAACCTGCCAAGTTTATGTTCTTACGCCGAACTTGCGATTATGTTTTTTGGATTCGCACCCTAGATTCAGGCAATGTGAAACAAAACTTCGAACCCTTGCCAAGAGTGCTGGAAATTTGCAGCTCGCCACCGTGTCGCTGAACGACATGTTTGACGATAGCCAAGCCTAGACCAGTGCCTCCTGATTCACGCGAGCGACTGGTATCTACGCGGTAAAACCGTTCCGTCAACCTTGGTAAATGCTCTGAAGCAATACCAGAACCGGTATCAGCAACAGAAAAAACTGCACTGCCCCGATCCGAAACTTGCAACGAAACGCTAATTTCTCCTTCAGCTGGCGTGTAACGAACGGCATTATTTACCAAATTACACATAGCACTCAATAGCTCGGGTTGCGAACCAGCCAGTTCAAGATTTGGCTGAATTTCAAAAATTAGATTTTCAACAACATAAGATTTTGTTGTAGCGTTACCTAATTTATTGCGCATATTAGCCATCAACGCTTTCGCTTCTAGCTCACAAACGTCAGCTAACGCGTCGGCACTAACCCAAGTATCAGACAGTGGTGATGGACTGCCTTCAAGCTTAGAAAGTATCAACAAATCGCTAACAAGTGATTGCATGCGCTGTGTTTGCTGCTCCATCAAACCCAAATATTTAGTGCGATCTATATCACCCAAATCTAGAGTCTGGAGAGTCTCTACAAATCCGCTTAAAACTGTCAATGGGGTACGAATTTCATGCGAAACATTAGCCACAAAATCTCTTCTCATCAACTCAGCAGCTTCGCGCCCTGTCACATCGTTTGACAAAAGCAATTTTTTACCTTGTCCGTAGGGATGAATTTGCACAGCCAATCTGCTAGCTCGACTAGTCGCACTACTGCTACCAGAAATAGTGACTTCGCCTACAAAATTCCCAGTTGCAAAGTACGCTGCAAAAACAGGATCGCGTACTAAATTGCCAATGTGTTGCGAAATGTCTGCTGTTGGATTCAATCCAAAATGGCTTGCAGCCGTTAAATTGCACCATTCAATTTGAGCATTTGCATCTAGCAAAATAACGCCGTTTGGCGAGGCCTGTATTGCAGCAAGAAAATCGTCTAATCTTTTATTACTGTTGTGCAATGTCTTAGTCTGCTCTCGTAGCAATCGGCGTGTACGGTCGGTTACCTCCCCCCATACACCGTTTAGTTTTGGAGCATGAGATACATCACCCGTACGGATCCAATCCAAGAAAAGCCTGCTTCTATTCAAATTGATAAACAACCAAATTAGCACGCCAATGAGCGCTCCAACAAGTGCAATCAATAAAACATCTACCTTGATATCAAGCTGAAAAACTATAAATGTAAGCAGAACAGCAGCAGCCAGTTGCCACAAAAAAACTTCAAAAAATCGCCACATCGTTTTAGATTATTTTGCTAGAGTCGCTGTGGCTTGAGCCGTAATACGATAGCCTGTACCACGAACTGTTTCGACGTGTATGCCCCCCTGACCCAGAGCCTCGCGCAATCTCTTGATATGAACATCAACAGTTCGCTCTTCAATATAGACGTGATCTCCCCACACTTTATCAAGCAATTGTCCGCGACTGTGAACACGCTCAGGATAAGACATCAAGTGCTGCAGAAGTTTAAACTCAGTTGGCCCGAGCTTCAAAGCAGAATCTTGAAAAGTAACACGATGCGTAGCCCCATCAAGTTGCAACTCGCCAATCGTTAAAATTTGCGAACTAATTTCAGGACTACGTCTTCTTAAAACCGCTCTTAAACGAGCTAACATTTCTTTAATTGAAAATGGCTTTGTGATGTAGTCATCAGCGCCGGCATCTAGACCAGCAATCTTATCTGGTTCATCACTTTTCGCTGTTAGCAGAATTACGGGAACATCTTTCGTACGAGGGTCAGCACGCCATTTGCGCGCTAAACTCAGACCACTTTGACCTGGCAACATCCAGTCAAGCAAAATAACATCCGGCAAAGTGGCATCAAGCTCACGTTGAGCTGCAACACCGTCGCCAGCCCAAACAGGTGCAAAGCCGTTGTGCTTAAGGTTAATAGTTAGCAATTCAGCTATTGCTGGCTCATCTTCTACAACGAGTACGCGAGGGGTTGTCTTCATGAATTTAGAGTTGCAACTACTTAACTGCAGACTCAATTTCAGCCATCGTGGTATGCCTCACATCGGCGCCCTTAACGATATAAATAACGACTTCAGCAATATTTTTTGCATGATCTCCAATTCGCTCTATCGCTTTTGCAACAAACAGCAGATCTAAGCTTGCAGATATCGTCCTCGGATCTTCCATCATATAAGTTATGAGTTTGCGTACAAAGCCATCAAACTCTTTGTCAATGATGTCGTCTTCCTTCAAAATACCTACTGCCATACCCGTATCGAGTCTTGCAAAACTATCTAATGCCTTACGCAATTGATTTGACGCTAAATCCGCTGCTAAACGTAAATCTGCTGATGGAAGCGCTCGTGCTGAACCACTGTGAAGTATCGACTTAACCATTCGAGCGATTTTATCGGCTTCATCTCCAGCTCGCTCTAAATTAGCGGTCGTTTTAGAAATAGCAATGAGTAAACGCAAATCTCTAGCAGTTGGTTGCCTGCGAGCAATAATAGATGACAAATCTCGATCAATTTCAACCTCCATCGTGTTAACACGAGTTTCAGTATCGGTTACTTGATTTGCAGCTTCGACGCTGAATGTTGAAAGCGACTGAATCGCCAATCTGATCTGCGCCTCAACCAAACCACCCATCTCCATCACTTTCGAAGATACGCCATTGAGTTCGCTGTCAAATTGTGTTGATAAATGTTTATCAGGCATGTTGTATTCCTTAGTAATTTTTAACCAAAACGACCTGTGATGTAATCTTCTGTCTCTTTGCGCTTGGGTTTAAAGAACAACTCATCCGTTGCCCCAAATTCAATCAAATCGCCCAAATACATGTAAGCCGTGTAATCACTACAACGTGCAGCTTGCTGCATGTTGTGCGTAACAATAAGAACCGTATAATCTGATTTCAATTCAGTAATAAGCTCTTCAATTTTAGAAGTCGAAATAGGATCAAGCGCTGAACACGGTTCATCTAAAAGCAGCACCTCAGGTTTAATTGCGATACCTCGAGCGATGCACAAACGTTGCTGCTGGCCACCAGACAAGCCCGAACCAGACTGATTCAATTTGTCTTTAACTTCAGACCACAATGCAGCTTTTCGCAAAGCCCACTCTACGCGTTCTTCAAGATCAGTTGCATTCAAATTTTCGAACAACTTAACACCAAAAGCTACGTTGTCATAAATGGACATCGGGAAAGGCGTCGGCTTTTGAAATACCATCCCAATTTTTGCGCGAATAAGTGCAACGTCCTCTTTAGAGGTTAATAAATCATGACCATCAAGTTTGATCGCTCCGGTCGCACGCTGTTCTGGATACAACTCAAACATGCGATTGAATGTGCGCAGCAAGGTAGATTTACCACACCCGGACGGGCCAATAAAGGCAGTTACTTTCTTTTCAGGAATTTCAAGATTTATACCTTTTAGGGCGTGAAATTTCCCATAATAAAAATGTAAATCTTGAACAGATAATTTTGAAATTTGATTATTATTTAGCATTGCATTAAATTAGTTTTTACTACGAGTGATAACACGGGCCAATATATTCAAGCCTAAGACAGCTACGGTAATCAGGAACACCCCCGCCCAAGCTAGCTGTTGCCAATTTTCATAAGGGCTCATCGCAAATTTAAAAATAGTGACAGGTAAGCTTGCCATTGGCTCACTTAAACTTGATGTCCAAAACTGATTATTAAGTGCCGTAAAAAGCAAAGGCGCTGTTTCACCTGAAATGCGAGCAACTGCAAGCAACAGCCCTGTGACAACGCCAGCCCGCGCAGCTCGCAATGTAATTTTTGTAATTACCTTCCATTTGGGCGCGCCAAGAGCATATGCAGCCTCTCGCAAGCCAGCAGGAACAAGCTGAAGCATGTTTTCTGTTGTACGAATAACCACCGGAATAGCAATCATCGCAAGAGCAATCACACCAGCCCAACCTGAGAATGACTTAAACCGTGTCACGATGACAGCATACACAAATAAGCCAATAACAATAGAAGGCGCAGACAACAAAATGTCATTCACAAACCTAGTAATGTTAGCCAACCAGCTTTTTGTTTCATATTCAGCAAGATATATACCAGCCATGATGCCGATAGGAGTACCAACAAAAGTTGCCAAAAGAACCATCAAAAACGAACCATAAATTGCATTTGCAATGCCACCAATTTCGTTTGGCGGCGGCGTCATTTCAGTGAATGTAGCGACTGTTAGTCCGCCGATGCCAAGTCGAATGGTTTCCCAAAGGATCCAAATCAACCAAAAAAGTCCGAAGCACATAGCAAACAATGACAACGCCAAAGCGATTTTATTTGTCCGATTACGTTGATTAAATTTCTGTACTTTTGATGATGCAATTGCTTTTGCATTCACAAGTTTTTCGTTGGCTGTCATGACTTTGCACCTTCACTCTTTTTAAGTTGTGTGAGCAACAATTTGGACAAGGTTAGAACTACGAAAGTAATGAAAAACAAAACCAAACCAAGATAAAACAGTGATGCTTGATGCAACCCAGCGCCAGCTTCTGCGAATTCATTTGCCAATGCAGAAGTAATACTGTTCGCGGCTTCAAACACACTCAAAGAATTCAGCTGATTTGTATTCCCAATAATAAATGTGACAGCCATTGTCTCACCCAAAGCACGACCAAGGCCAAGCATGATGCCGCCAACAACACCAGCTTTGGTATATGGCAAAACAACCCTGGACATAACTTCCCATGTCGTGGATCCCAAAGCATAAGCAGATTCTTTGAGCATAGGCGGCGTCACTTCAAACACGTCACGCATCACCGAAGCGATGAATGGGATGATCATAATCGCCAAAATAATGCCAGCCGACAAAATCCCAATACCAACTGGGGGACCTGAAACCAAACCACCTAAAAATGGAACATCTTTCAATAGCGACTGCAAGGGTTGCTGTACATATGTCGACAGAATAGGACCAAAAACTAATAAACCCCACATGCCATAAACAATTGAAGGCACCGCAGCGAGTAGTTCGATAGCCGTACCCAAAGGTCTTTTTAGCCATGCTGGAGAGAGTTCGGTCAAGAACAAGGCTATTCCAAAACTAACTGGCACAGCAATCAACAGTGCGATAAACGATGTGGCCAAAGTGCCATAAATCATCACCAAACCGCCAAAGTCCTCCTTAACGGGATCCCAAGTGCTGCTGGTTAAAAAACCAAAACCAAACTTTTGTATCGCAGGTAAGGCACCCACAACCAAGGACAACAGAATGCCCATTAGCATGACAAGCGTCAGTATTGCAGCGCTTTTTGCAGCCACTCCGAAAAGTTTGTCGGGCAAAGCCCCCCAACTCTTTGGCTTGTTTGAGGGAGGTTTTGAAACAACTTTCACCGACTCTGATCTACGATCAGAGCCCGACATTCCAAAAGAAGTTTCACTGGCAGGGAGTGTTGAAGACACTTTTTACTCCATCAATATTTATAATTTATACCCAATTACTTCGCAGCCACAGACTTGCCAGAACCGTCTTTAATTTCCAACCAAGATTTTTCAATCGCAGCCTTAACACTAGCAGGCATAGGCGAATAATCCAAATCCTCAGCAGTTTTATCACCGTTCTTGTAGCCCCAATCGAAAAACTTCAATGTAGCTGATGCTTGAACAGGCTTATCTTGCGCTTTGTGCATCAAAATAAACGTTGCTCCCGTCAAAGGCCAAGCGTCTTTACCAGCTTGATTTGTCAAAATCTGGTAGAAACTCTTTGCCCAATCCGCACCAGCGGCAGCTGCCTTAAAAGTCAAATCATCAGGAGACACAAAAGTACCAGCGGCATTTTGCATAACTGCAAAAGTCATTTTGTTTTGTTTTACGTAGGCATACTCAACATAACCAATTGAGTTAGGTAGACGGCTCACAAATGCCGCAACGCCTTCATTACCCTTGCCACCAGCCCCAACAGGCCAATTCACTGCAGTTCCCTCACCTACTTTTGATTTCCACTCAGCATTTACTTTACTCAAGTAATTAGTAAAAATAAAACTTGTACCTGAACCGTCCGCACGACGCACCGGTGAAATCACGTCTGAGGGCAAAGCAAGTGAAGGATTCAACGCTTTAATCGCAGCATCATCCCATTTGGTAATTTTCCCCAAATAAATATCACCAAGCACTTGACCGTTGAGCTTTAATTGACCTGGTGCAATGCCCTTAATATTGACAACCGGCACAACGCCACCAATAACTGTAGGAAACTGAACCAAACCCTTCGCCTTCAACTCGTCATCTTTCAACGGCATATCAGACGCGCCAAAGTCAACTGTTTTAGCATCAATCTGCTTAATGCCAGCACCAGAACCAACAGACTGGTAATTGATTTTGACACCAGTAGCCTTGTTGTAATCAGAAGCCCATTTTGAATACAAAGGCGCAGGAAATGATGCACCAGCACCCGTAACATCTTGCGCGAAAGC
>JAYUJX010000646.1:0-3326 GCA_043764955.1 Polaromonas sp. | reverse complement strand
AAGCGTTCGTTGCAGCAAGTTGAAATGCAAGCAGTACAGCAAAGCAACATGCCAACCAGAGTTTGGAGGATTTCATATCTTTTGCAAAGTAAATTGCACCACATCGGTGTTTTTCTTGGCAAAGGCAGCTTCGCAGTAGGCAAGGTAAAACTCCCAAATGCGAATGAAGCGTTCGTCAAAACCGAGTTTCAAAACTTGCTGCTTTTCAGCTAAAAACTTGTCACGCCACAGCTTCAAGGTATAGGCGTAGTCCATGCCAAAGGCGAATTCGTCAATGACTTTGAAACCCGCCAAACCTGCTTGGCGCTTGAACTCGCGCGGGCAGGGCAGGCAGCCGCCCGGGAAGATGTATTGCTGGATGAAGTCTGTAGAGCCCACATAGCGGTCAAACAAGGCATCGTCGATCACAATACTTTGAATGCAGACTTTGCCATTGGGTTTGAGCAGCCTATGAATCGTTTTGAAGTATTCTGGCCAGTAGGCTTGGCCGACGGCTTCTATCATTTCTATGGAAACAATGGCGTCGAAGGGTGCGTCGCTTGTGGTGACCCCAATGTCGCGGTAGTCTTGTAGACGCAGATCAGCAAGGTCTACGACACCCTGTTTTTGCATGCGCTCGTTGGCAAACGTTAATTGCTCGGTGCTCAACGTCACGCCCACCACGCTGGCGTTGCATTCGGTTGTCGCTTTTTCAGCCAAAGCGCCCCAACCGCAGCCAATCTCAAGCACGCGGTCGCCGGCTTTCACATCTGCCATGTTCAAAGCACGGCGCACTTTGGCGTGCTGGGCTTGCACCATGCCGTCATAGCTGGTGTGGTCTACGCCTTTTTCAAACAGTGCAGATGAATAATTTTTGGTGTCGTCCAACCACAATTCGTAAAATGCATTTCCCAAGTCGTAGTGGGCATGTATGTTTTTTTTGCTATTGGTTTTGGAGTTGCGGTTGAGCAGGTGTTTGATGCGAAACAACAATCGCCCCGCCCAAGTGCCGTAAATGGCGTCTTCAATGACAGCGCGGTTGCTGATGAAGACTTTGACCAAGTCCGTCAAGCTGGGCGTTGACCAATCGCCAGCGATGTAGGTTTCAGCAAAACCGATGTCGCCAGACTTTAAGGAGGCTGAAAAGACGTTCCAGTTTTTTAGCATCAACGTGGCGTGCAGGGCGGTTGAGTCATGATCTCCAAAGCGGTGCATGCTACCGTCGGGGAACTGCACGGTTAAGGCGTCAAAACGTAGCTTTTGCAACAACTTCAAGGCGCTGCGGGCAGCAGCTGGTGCGTTTGAAGGGATTTGAAAGCTAGGGGCTTTGCTTGGTAGGGTGGTTGAATTCATATATGAGTCAATCGTGAAGGACTAACGGGTGACAAAGTTATCAGGAGCTGTGGGCTTGGTGACGTATATCACACGTTTGCGCCACAATTTGAAGGCCTGCCAGTGGATGCGGGCGATGATGCCAAACGTCATCATGGGGTAACGCCACAGCGCTTTTCGGATACTTTGCGGCGTGATGGTTTCTAGTTCACCGCTGACGCTGGTTTCTAACAATGGCCCAGTGGCATCGTCGTAATCCACGCGGGCGAGGGTGCTATCACCCTTTGTCATGAAGCGAAAACGGTAGCTGCCTTCAATGTGGTTGAAGGGCGAGACGTGGAGCACTTTGGCGGCCGTTTGCTCTGCACCAAAAACAGGTTTGTCTAGCAAGTAACAATGCCGCTCGCCAAAGGTGTTGTTGACTTCAACCACGATGGCGCGCAGCGTGCCGCTGGCGCGGTGGCAATACCAGAAGCTGACGGGTTTGAAGGTGTAACCCAACACGCTTGGGTAGCAGTGCAGCCAGACTTCACCCGTGGCGTCGTTGATGCCTTCGCTGTGCAGAAGTTCGTCAATCCAAGCAAGAGAATCGGCGCGACCATCGCCATGGTCTTTGTCGTAAAAGCTCAATGCCGCCCAACCGTTGCGTTTCAGTGCAGTGCTTGATTCTTTTGCCAAAGACCGCATCGGCAACATCAAAAAATACGTGGGGTAAGCAAATGCGTGTTCAACGGGTTTGACGCGTTTGTGCCGCACTTGGCCAAAGCCGATGTGCGGTACAGGCGTTAGCGTTATGCCGCTGTTTGCCATTGCGTATCAACCAATAATTGTTCGGCTGCGGCTAAGCCAGATTTCAAACCATCTTCGTGGAAGCCATAGCCTGTCCAAGCGCCGCAAAAATAGGTGTTTTGCTGACCTTGCAAGGCTGGAATATCAGCTTGCGCTTTTATGGCTGCCATGTCAAAAACGGGGTGTGCGTAGTCAAACTTACCTAAAACATGCTCGGGTGCGATGGGTTTTGTTGGGTTGAGCGATACGACGACGGGTTGCTCAAACGGGATAGGTTGCAGCATGTTGATAAGGTAATGCAGGCAAACATTTGAGGTGTCTGGCTGGCTAGGGTCAGACTGCACGCGCTCGTAATTCCAAGCTGCCCAAGCCGCTTTGCGTTGCGGTAAAACGCTGGCGTCTGTATGCAAAACGGCAGTGTTTGCTTGGTATTTGATAGCAGACAAGGCTTGCTTTTCAGCATGGCTGGGTTGTTGCAGCATAGCCAAAGCCTGGTCTGAATGGGTGCCGATAATGACTTTGTCGAATCTTTCTGAGCCGGTGTTGGTAACGACATGCACGCCTCGGCGGTCGCGCAGGATACCATGCACGGGCGTGTTGAGTCGTTTGTCTGCAATGTTGGCAACGATTTTTTCAACGTAATGTTTGGCACCGCCAGCCACCGTCCACCACTGCGGCCTGTCATTCACTTGGAGTAGGCCATGGTTATGACAAAACCGCACCATGGTTGCGACTGGGAATTGCAGCATTTGAGAAGTCGGGCAGCTCCAAATGCAGCCCAGCATAGGAAGCAAATACCAATCTCTAAATTCGGTACTGAAGTTATTCGTTTGCAAAAACTTTTCCAACGGCTGCATCAGCTGTTCATCAATGCCCGATTTGGCAATGCTGGTCGCCAACTTGTTGAAACGCATCAAATCGCGCAGCATACGCCAAAACCGTGGGTTGAGCAGGTTGCTACGCTGCGCAAAAACAGTGCTTAAATTTGAGCCGCTCCACTCCAAAGTGCTATTTTTTTGTGGCACTTGCACTGAAAATGACATGTCAGATTTGGCTGTCTCAACGCCTAGGTCTGCAAAAAGTTTGATTAAGTGCGGGTAAGTTCGTTCGTTGAATACCAAAAACCCTGTATCTATGCCGTGCGTGACAGCGCCATTTGCTGTTGGTAAAGTGATGTCTACTGTGTGCGTATGGCCGCCAAAGTACGTGCCCGCTTCAAACAAGGT
>JAYUJX010000645.1:0-3328 GCA_043764955.1 Polaromonas sp. | reverse complement strand
CCGCCGTTTTAATCACTTTGGTCCAACGTGGGATTTCATTGGCCACAAACGCTGTGTAGGCTTTTGAGCCCAATGTTGGAACGACAAAACCTTGTGATTCCAAACGCTGCCTGATCGCTGGGGAATTCATCACCTGAACCATGGCTGCTTCTAATTTTTCAACCACCGCTGGCGGTGTGCCCTTTTGAATCGACAAGCCAGACCAAGATAAAGATTCAAAACCTGGATAGCCAGACTCAGCGATAGACGGCACATCTGGATACAAAGGATTGCGCTTCACCGTAGTTACTGCCAATGGACGAAGTTTGCCCGCTTTGACATGCTGCAATGCAACGTCTTGGTTGATGAACATGATCTTGATCGTTCCACCAAGCAAGTCAGTCATCATTGGACCACCGCCACGGTATGGGATGCCAGTCAAGAATACACTGGCAGTTTGCTTGAACAACTCCATCGCCATATGCCCTGAGGATGCATGGGTGTAACCATAATCCAATTTACCTGGATTCGCTTTAGCATATACGACCAAGTCTTTCAAAGTTTTGAACGGCAAGCTTGGATGAACCAGCAGCACGTTCGGACCCGTATGCACCTGTGTGAGGTGAATGAAATCTGTGTTTGAGTTGTATTTCAAATTTGGATCTAAGCCATGTGCCACTGCGTTTTGACCTACGCCAGTTTGAATAATGGTATAGCCGTCTGCAGGTGCTTTGCTTGCCCGTTCAGTGCCTACGACGCCGCCCGCACCACCAACATTTTCGACCAAGACAGGTTGCTTCAAAATCTTACCAAGCTCGTCGTTGACCATGCGCCCCATCACATCGCTGGTTCCGCCAGGTGGAAATGGCACGATCAGCTTGATGGGTTTATTGGGGTAGTCACTTTGCGCCAAAGCGCTCAGCGCAATCAAGCCAACGGCTGCTACGCTGACTATTTTTAACCACGTTTTCTTCATCGTTTGCTCCATTTTTTGTCTCCTATTTATAAAACTAACTCTTTAACTAATTATTCAACCAAATCTTCAACTAAAACCGCGGCTTGACGGTTGACCAATCGGGTCTGAACTTTTGCATCTGCGTCACATCGTTGCGGGTGCGAATACGGCAATTCAAAAATGCTTGGTGCAGTTCAGCAAGTTTGACTTGGTCTAACTCTACACCCAAGCCCGGTTTGTCCGTCAAATGCACGCAACCACCGACGATAGGCACTTTGCCACCGACCAGTATTTCATCGCTCTGCCACGGGTAATGCGTATCACATGCATAAGTCAAGTGATGTACCGAAGCCGCCAAATGCGTCATCGCCATCAGGCTGATGCCCAAGTGCGAGTTCGAATGCATGGACAAACCCATGCCAAACGCCTGACAAGTCCGCGCCAGCGCCTGAGTCGCCCGCAAACCACCCCAATAATGGTGGTCAGACAGCACAATTTGCACGGAATTCAATTCAACACTGCGCTTCAAATGGTCCCAAGACGTGACCACCATGTTCGTCGCCTGCAGCAAACCTGTTGCTTTGTAAACTTCGGCCATGCCATCCAAGCCCGGCGTCGGGTCTTCGTAATACTCTAAGTCATTCGCCAAACGTTTGGCAATGCGGATGCTAGTTGGAATCGACCAATTGCCGTTCGGGTCGATCCGCAGTTGGTGGTTCGGGAACGCAACTTTCAATGCTTTGATCGCATCCGCTTCTTCATCGGGTGGAAACACACCGGCTTTCAGCTTAATGCTCTCAAAGCCGTATTGATCGATCATCTTCTTGGCTTGCGCGACGATTTGCGCAGGGTTCACCGCCTCGCCATGAGGGTCGGGTGCGTACTCAGGGTCAACACTGGCATCCCATTTGTAGAACAAGTACGCAGAATACGCCACTTTGTTACGCACCGCGCCACCCAATAGTTCCACCAACGGGATACCCAGCGTGCGAGCCTGCAAGTCTAAAAACGCAACCTCAAAACCTGAAAACACGCTACTCGTCAGGTTATCGCCCATGGAGCCAGGCGCGAGTTCCATCTCTACGTGAGCAGTTTTTGTTAATTTAGATTCTGCGATCACCTTGGCCAGCAAACCATTCAAGTCAAAAGCCGACAATCCCACCAAACTGTCTTTCACCCGTGTCAACAAGTCCAGCACAGGCGCGTCGCCATAGGTTTCCCCCAAACCCAACATGCCGTTTGCGCCCACGACTTCGATGATAGAGCGCAAGCCAAATGGCTCATGCACGCCAGCGGCGTTCAATAAAGCAGGGTCTTTGATAGCGATTGGCGTGACGCGGACAGCGGAAATCTTCATGAGAGCAAGTTCAATCTTTAGAAAATCTAGAAAGTACCGTTGATTATAGTCATCGGTTGTCTGATGACATGTATTTTGCTGATGAGCGTGAAACTTGTCAAGCTATCAAAGCCTGCTACCCCACCCGTTGGGCGCCCCTTCAATTTGAAGGGGTGGCGCAAAGCGACGGGGTAGTTGAATTTTGCTATATTTTAAATAGCTATTTAGGCAACAAATACGCCGGCTGCAGAATTTTTTTCGTGTACAAGTAATTGTTTTTACTCACCACGGCCTTGCCACTCTTCGTTTCTAGAGCTTCGCGAGCATCGCCCGCGATCGTGCCCCCTTCTTTTGCAGCCGTCTGGTTGTCCGCAAAACCAATAGTATCCTTGCGACGCGCAATTTCGGTGGTGCCTGCTTCGCCCAGCATGGTGAAAATAAGCTCCAAATCAGTCATGTGGTCGCGCAGGTTGTTGCCAGTTTTGACCTGGTCCAGCTGTTTGAGTTGACTATGCTCGTTCGGCGTCAGCCCGAAAGTGGCACGGGCTATTTCAGCGGTCAGGATGGAATACTCGCGGCCTTCAGCCACGCCACGCGCTTTCCACTCGTCGGTCAACTCGCCACGCACAGAGATTGACCGCAACCGCTTCTCAATCCACGCTGGCGGGTAGCCCTTGGTCTGGTACAACTCGCGGGCGCGGGCGCTGGCCAGTTCGGGGTTCTCGATCTCTTTCACCCGCTCATAACCCACCTGCGCCAGCCAGCGCTTGAAAGGCTCGGCTTTGGGTGATGGGATGGATTGGATGATGCGGAACAAGCCTTCGGTATTGGCGCAATCCGTCTCGCGCTGCTTGCCGTCAGCTGCTTGGAGCTTCAACCCGTGACAAAACGTCACGGGTTGCCCGCCTTCAGAATTAAGACGCTGTTTCAACTTGCGCCAATACGCTCCCGCGTCGGGACTTTTCGTCAAAATGGAACAAACATCCACCACTGAAAACCACCACTCATCGTTATGCCAAGTGCGGCGAATGTTGGCTTCTTGAAAAACAACAATGTGG
>JAYUJX010000644.1:0-3333 GCA_043764955.1 Polaromonas sp. | reverse complement strand
GCCGCAGGTAGGCCAGCGCGTGTTTGATCTCAGCACGCTCAAAGAAGCGCAGCCCGCCGTACACGCGGTAGGGCATGGACGCGTTGAACAGCGCGGTTTCTATGACGCGACTTTGCGCATTGCTGCGGTACAACACGGCGACTTCTTTTTTCAAAAAGTTGTTGTCTGCGCTATCGCCTTTGCCTTGGGTGAGCTGCTTCATCTCATCCACCATCCAGGCAGCCTCGGCATAGTCGCTGACCGATTCCACCACCCGCACCGGCTCGCCAGGGCCTTGGCTGGTACGCAGGTTTTTACCCAAGCGCTTGCTGTTGTGGCTGATCAGCTCGTTGGCAGAATCCAATATATTGCTGCCGCTGCGGTAGTTTTCTTCCAGTTTGATTTGGTGTTCAGCCTTGAATTCACGCACAAAGTCGGCCATGTTGCCCACGCGTGCGCCACGAAAAGCGTAGATGCTCTGGTCGTCGTCCCCAACGGCCATCACATTGCCTGTCGCTTTGAAATCCGTTCCCAAGGCAACGTTCAAGGTATTGCTGCCACCCGCCAGCATCTTGATCCAGGCGTATTGCAAGCGATTCGTGTCTTGAAACTCGTCGATCAAGATATGCCGAAAACGGCGCTGGTAGTGCTCGCGCACAGGGTCGTTGTCGCGCAGCAGCTCGTAGCTGCGCAGCATCAGTTCGCCAAAATCCACCACGCCTTCGCGCTGGCATTGCTCTTCGTAGAGGGCATACAACTCGATCTTTTTGCGGGTGTCCGGGTCTTTGGCATCCACATCTCTGGGGCGCTGGCCGTCTTCCTTGCAGCCGGCGATGAACCACATCAGCTGCTTGGGTGGGTAGCGCTCATCGTCCACATTGAACTGCTTGCATAGCCGTTTGATGGCGCTGAGCTGGTCTTGGGTGTCCAAAATCTGGAAGCTTTGCGGCAAATTCGCCACTTTGTAATGGGTGCGGAGCAAGCGATTGCACAGACCGTGAAAAGTACCAATCCACATGCCGCGCACATTGACGGGCAGCATGGCGGTGAGCCGGGTCATCATCTCTTTGGCGGCTTTGTTGGTAAAGGTCACCGCCATCACGCCACCTGGGGTGATCTGACCGGTTTGCAGCAGCCAAGCGATGCGGGTGGTCAAAACTCGCGTTTTACCCGAGCCTGCGCCCGCCAAAATCAAGGCGTGGCCGTTCGGCAAGGTGACAGCGGCTAGTTGCTCAGGATTAAGGTTATTCAGCAAGCCACCCGTGTTGTTGGAGAAGTTTGTAAGCTGCGGCTGTGCTGGAACGACCACTTCAGTGGAAAAAGCTTGATTTTCAGAGTACATATGCCATTGTAGAAACTCTTTGCCTCAAGTATTGGGTAATTTTGGGGAAGCTAGTAGAATCAATCACCGGGCTCACGTATTTGTAGCTCGGTTTTTTTTGCCTATTGTTTTTTGGTTTTTTGACTATTTGCCTTGAAGGACGACTGCTGTGGAAATATTTGACTACGACAATGTGCTGCTTTTGCCACGTAAATGCCGCGTAGAAAGCCGCTCTGAGTGCGATGCTGGCATCGAGCTGGGTGGGCGCAAGTTCCGCATTCCGGTTGTGCCTGCGAACATGAAAACCGTCATCAACGTGCCATTGTCCATTTGGCTGGCTAAAAATGGCTACTTTTACGTGATGCATCGCTTTGACTTGGACAATGTCCAGTTCGTCAAAGACATGCGCGCAGCGGGCGTGTTTTCGTCAATTTCACTCGGCGTCAAACAAGCAGACTACGAAACGGTAGACCTGCTCAAAGCGCAAGATCTAGCGCCAGACTACATCACCATCGACATCGCCCATGGCCATGCGGACAGTGTGAAAAACATGATCGGGTACTTAAAAGAAAAGCTACCCACATCCTTCATCATTGCGGGTAATGTGGGCACACCAGAAGGCATCATCGACCTCGAAAACTGGGGTGCAGATGCAACCAAGGTGGGCATTGGCCCAGGCAAAGTGTGTATCACGCGCCTCAAAACCGGTTTTGGCACGGGCGGCTGGCAGCTCAGCGCGCTCAAGTGGTGTGCACGCGTGGCAACCAAACCCATCATTGCGGATGGTGGCATTCGGGAGCATGGCGATATCGCCAAATCTATACGCTTTGGCGCAACCATGATCATGATTGGTTCTATGCTGGCAGGTCTTGAAGAAAGCCCTGGCACAACGGTTGAAGTCGATGGCAAGCTTTTCAAAGAGTATTACGGCAGTGCGTCTGACTTCAACAAAGGCGAGTACAAGCACGTTGAAGGTAAACGCATCTTGGAGCCTATCAAAGGTACCTTGAAAGACACCTTGATCGAGATGGAGCAAGATGTGCAAAGCTCTATCAGCTACTCAGGTGGCAAAAAGCTGCTGGATATTCGCAAGGTCAACTACGTGTTGCTAGGCGGTGACAACGCCGGTGAGCACCTGTTGATGTAATTTAACGGGTAAATTTATTTCTGCAAAAGCTCTTGTGCTAGTCTGTGCAGTCGCGATTCAGGCTGGCACAAACTCTCTAATACGGTGAAGTGGTTTAAGCTGGGCAGTTGCTCACTCACTGGCACGGCTGACCTGCCCCAAGCGTCTTGAATCAATTGGTTGTGGCGCAAAAATTCGGGTGACTCATCACCACCAACTACGCTGAATAGCTGACCTTGTTTCGGCGCTGGCATCCAAGCCGGGCTGATGCGTTTCACCTCAGCGACTGTCAAATGCAGTGAATCCTGCAAATACGGACTGTGCATGGGTGTTTCCATTTCAAACAAACCCGAAATCGACAAGGCATTTTTCACAACATCGTTGGGCAAGTTTTTATCGAATTTTGACCACAAACAACTCAACAACATCGCCACCAAATGCCCACCGGCTGAATGCCCAGCAACTGTGATGCGCCTAGGGTCGCCGCCATATTTGTCGATGTTTTTATAAACCCAAGCCACGGCTTTGACTAGCTGCAACACGATGTCCGACACGGTGACAGCGGGGCACAAGCTGTAATTAGGAATAACGACGCAACTGCCCTGTTTGGTGAAAGCGGGCGCTAAAAAAGATTGATCCGCTTTGTCAAGTGAGCGCCAATAACCACCGTGGATAAAAATCAATACGGGCGTGGCTTTAGAGGGACTGGTTTTAAAAGAAGTACAAGGAAAAATATCTAACTTTTCTTTGTCACTCGCCCCGTAGGAGACACCAAGTTTGCATTCGACAGATTGTCGAGTTATTGCTGAATCTTGCGTCCATCGCTGCAACATATCCATGCACTCAGGAACGAGCAAGCGGTTGTTGTAAAGTTTATCCAGTGTTGCACCATCTCTTCTCGCCATAC
>JAYUJX010000643.1:0-3347 GCA_043764955.1 Polaromonas sp. | reverse complement strand
GCAGCAATAACGGGTGTTCTGGCAACGGCTGCGGCTAACCATTTCTTGCGCAGCCAAGGCATGGTGGACGACCTAACACCGTCAAAAGCTTTCAACATACCGCAAGCCGACGAACCCCCAAAACACGGCAATGTAATGATCATGGTCGAATACCGTATCGACCCCGCCCGCGCCACCGAATTTCGCGCCCTGATGATAGAAGGCCGCCGCAGCCGCCTGTCGCACGGTGCATTGTCGTGGGAACTGCTGCACGACATCAACGAACCCAGCCGTTTTGTAGAAATCATCGTCGACGAATCTTGGAACGACCACCTACGCCGCTTCGACCGAGTAACCACCGCCGACGTCGCCCTGCGCGACCGCAAACTGGCGTTTCACATTGGGGAGTCGCCGCCAGTGGTGACTCGGAGTTTGATGGAGACGACGGTGAAGGCGGGCTAACAGCATGTTTCATAAAATTTACCTCTTTTGTTTGGTTTTTATCCTTACGGGCTGCACAGGCATGGCCCCCATCAACGCGCGTTTGCAACAGGTCAAACCGAATGAAGGCTATCGGATTGCGCAGCTGTTGAAGGCCAATCCCAACCCAAACAATGACCCAAACACGCTGGTCATGCTGGCTTTTTCTGGCGGTGGCACCCGTGCAGCGGCTTTTTCATATGGCGTGCTTGAGGAGCTGAGGCGCACCACGCTCGCTGCACAAGGCAAGTCGTATCGTTTGATCGATGAGGTAGATATCATCACTGGCGTGTCTGGCGGTAGTTTTACCGCTTTGTCATATGCCTTGTATGGCGAACGACTGTTTACGGAGTTTGAACCTCGCTTCCTTAAACGCGATGTTCAGGGCGAATTGATTGGGCTGGCACTGCATCCCAAAACATGGGGCAAACTGGGTTTCGCAGGCTACGGACGCTCTGAAATGGCGGCTGACTATTACGATGACATCTTGTTTCAAGGCGCGACGTTTGATGATTTGACAAATGCGCAAGGCCCATTGGCTATCGTCACTGGCACAGATTTATCTACAGGTGCGCGGTTTGAGTTTACACAAGACAGTTTTGATTTGCTGTGTTCTGATCTTGGCAAAGTCCGCTTGGCGCGAGCAGCAGCCACATCGTCTGCAGTACCAGTGATACTTACGCCTGTGACTTACAGGAACTATGGTGGCAAGTGTGGTGCGAGTCATCCCGCTTGGGTAGCCGATGTCACCCGGGCTGGTCCGAACAGACCAGCCGGTCGCGCTATGCTGCGCTACAGAGACATCGTTGCTTTTGAAGACAGCGCAAATCGCCCCTATCTGCATATTGTTGACGGTGGCGTGTCAGACAACCTTGGCTTGCGCGGCATACTTGAAGCCTTCGAAGAGCTCGAAGCAAGCCCCAAATTTCAAAAAGCTACCAATATTTCGCAAATACGCCATATTGTCGTTGTCGTCGTTAATTCCCGTTCCGCACCTAGCACCGATTGGAATCGCAGCCCAACCCCGCCTGGCATCGTGGCTGAATTACTTCAATCCTCAAGCGTGCCGATTGACCATTTTTCTTACGAATCGGTAGAACTGCTCAAAGACATTGCCCAGCGATGGAGCAATACGCGAAAACTTGAAGTGGCTGAACGGCGATTAGCCGGCATGTCCCTGCAGGAAGCAGAAGCTTCCGTACCAAAACTAACGTTTGATGCCATTGACGTGAGCTTTGACGCTATTACAGAAGCCAAAGAGCGTCATTATTTTATGAATCTACCCACCAGTTTCACACTCCCTGGCGAAGACGTAGATCGCCTTCGTGACTTAGGCGGTCGCCTTTTCCGCGAATCTGCCGTGACGCAGGATGTGTTGAAGAAGCTGACGGCTGCTGAAAAATAGAAGCACTATTTCACCCTACCAGCACCATCCCCGCCATCTTGGCAGCCCCTTTGTCAAACGTCATCGTCTGCTCACAGCCTGCGCTGGCTGATAACCGTTCGATCAAACAATCTGAAAAATCTGCTTTGCTTCCTGCATAAACGCGCACTGCGCTAGCTACCACGGCTGCTCGGTCAAGTTTGATGGTATCTACTGTCATGAGCGTTTGCATGACTTCAGCAAACTGTTGACGCGTAAAGTTGTAGACTGATTCAAGAACCCAGCTTAACTCGACCACGGTAACTAAAGTCACAAACCCAGGAGAAGCGTCATCCAAGCTTTCAATTAACGAATTAGCCAGTGCAGCCTGCTTCTTGTCATCTTGCGTGATGTAGCGCACGAGAACGTTTGCGTCTAAGCCAATCATTTGGCTAATCCCGCAGATGCTCCACGCTTGGCAATCGCGGCATTCATCTCTTCAATCGAGACAGCTTTTGCAGGTTTTCCAAACATGCCTTTGAGTGCTGTGACAGCCATTTTTTGTGCTGGTTTGAAGATAAATCCACCCGTAGGCGCCATTTCAAACGCAATCCGATCACCCGCGCCCAGCTTGAGAGCAAAGCGAATTTCTGCTGGAATCGTGATTTGACCTTTAGATGTGATGGTTGCTGTGATCATGGCAAAACTCCTATTTGCTACATTTTCCTTACTTTAATGTAAGGCATAACAATTGTCAAGCCGCCGCCCGCGTCACCCTATCCCGTACGCCATCCCAAACAGCATCTTCAGGCGGTGTTTCTACCCAGATCAGCTTGATGTCGGGTTGATCTAACTCTCTGAGCGTCGCAAAAAGCTGTTGCGCGGCTAATCCTGCATCTTCTGGCATGCGGCGGAAAAGGATGTTGGTGGAGGCGCTGTGCATTTGCTGACGCGAATAAACGGCGATGTGCTTGGCGTCTGTGCCCAAAATATCCAACGCGGTTTGCAGGGCTTTGGCGTCCATCAGGCGCAGCTTGGCTTTGGGGGCGTAGTGGGAGGCCAGCATGCCTGACGATCTGGGAGCGTCTTCCAACACCGCTCTTGGAACATCCTTTATGGGTAATAAATCAGCCTCTAGCCGGCGTATTTCCTGACTAGGCAGCTCTTTATTTAATAGCAAATTTTGCCCGCAAGCGAATTCAATTTGCGTTGCCGTCAGCACACCCGGACGCAGCAACACGGGAACGCCACGGCTGCAGTCGACGATGGTTGACTCGATGCCGACGCTGCAGGCACCGCCGTTCAAAATGAGCAGCTCATCCCCGAACTCGCCTTGGACATGCGCCGCAGTGGTCGGACTAACACGGCCAAACTGGTTGGCGCTGGGGGCGGCTAGGCCGTGGATGCCGCGTGCGGCGCAGGCTTGGAGCAGCGCCAAGGCAACGGGATGCGACGGGCAGCGTAGGCCGACGGAGCTTTGACCGCCAGCGGCTGCAGCGGCGATGTCAAGGCGGCGCGGCAAAAT
>JAYUJX010000642.1:0-3366 GCA_043764955.1 Polaromonas sp. | reverse complement strand
CAGACGCTGCGCATATTGGCATCGCCCGTACGGTAGCGGTAAAGCATCAGCGCTACGGTGACGTTGGCCACCAAAGCAAGAAAACCGATGCTTCCCATGGTAGTTGCTTCGGGTACAGCACCTGTTTTGGCTGCCCATACCGCTCTGCCTAAAACAAAGAAACCAAAGCCCAGCATACAAGCGCCTTTGAGCAAGGCAGCTTTTGAGCGCCAGGCCATCGCCATGGTGAGCACTGCCAAAGAGACGCCGTAGTTGGCCGCATCACCCAAAAAATCAATCGCATCCGCCAGTAACGAGACCGAGCCTGAGCGAAAGCCCGCGCCTAGCTCAATGGCAAACATCGCTGCATTCACGATAAGTGCAAACCATAATATCTTGCGGTATTTTGGATCTTGCTCCGCTTCAGGACTACTGTGGCCGTGAGCATGGTCGTTGTGGGTTGACATTAATTGCCAGCCGATGCAAATACTTGTTGCACGCGTTGCAGCATCTCGTCCGCTTCCATGTAGCCGTTCGCCACCAGCTGTGCTTCGCCATTCACCACAGCTATCAGCGCTGGAAAACCGCGAATGCCCCATTGCTGCACCATGGCGAAGTCGTTGCGGGTTTGCGTTTTGATGCTGTCACTTTCGAAGGTTTCAATAAACGCATCTCGGTCAACATCGACATCACCTATCAGTTTTGAATCGACTAACTCCTGCCATACGTCTGCCAGAACAGGAATTTGTGTGATGTCACGCCCTTGCGCGTAAAAAGCATGCTGAACGGCGTGGTACATCGCCAGTGTGTGCTCGGCTGCTAAGGTGCGGATGGTGACGACGGCGCGGCAGGCTGGCTCGGTATCGTAAACATAGCCTTCGCGGTTGAATTGGCCTGTGCCAAACGGTTTACCAGAGCGTTTGGTTACTTCTTCCCAATGGTGATGCAATGTGTCTTTCAGTGCAGCGGGCATCACTTCTTTGTTGTAAGCACGCAGTCCACCCAAAACCACCGCTAAAGGCACGCCAGGTAGTTGTTGCAGCAGCTTTTGCAAAGGCACACCAAAACCGTAACACCATGAGCACATGGGGTCGCCGACATAAACGAGGGAATTTTCACGCATAGTAAGTTACCGAAAAATCAAATAAATTTTAAAATTTTAATTTTTAATCTAACTTAGCACCAGAAGCTGCTACAGCTTTCGCCCACAACGGTGTTTGCAAGGCTAAAAATTGTCCAAACTCATCGCTGCCCATAAAGGCCGGATCCGCGCCTTGCGTCACCATGCGGTTTCGCACTTCAGAATTACTTAGGATTTGCTTGAAAGCATCGCTCAGCCTAGCAACCACATCTTTTGGGGTGCCTGCGGGTGCTAAAAAGCCATAAAACCCGACCACATCAAAACCTTTGATGCCTGATTCGATCACGGTGGGAATATCAGGCAGAGCAGGGTTGCGCTCTTTGCTGGTGACAGCCAGTGCTCGCACTTTGCCCTGCTTGTGGTAGTTGGCGGCTTGGGGAATCGATTCCGCCATGAATTGCACTTGGCCGCCCATCAAATCCGTAAACGCTGGCGCGCTGCCCCGGTAAGGAATATGCACCATGAACAGGCCAGTGGCGGTTTTGAACATTTCAGGCACGATGTGCGAAATACCGCCGTTGCCAGCTGAGCCATAGTTGATTTTGCCTGGGTTCTTACGGGTGTAGGCGATGAATTCAGGCAATGTTTTTGCGGGCACCGCGTTGTTTACCAGTAATGCTAAGGGTTGTTGTGCGGTACGTGCGATAGGTACAAAATCGCGTAGCGTGTTGTAAGGTAATTTGCTGTAAAGCGCACCGTTGATGACGCTGACACCCGTATTCGCCAACATCAAGGTGTAGCCGTCCGCAGGTGATTTTGCCACGCTTTCTGCGCCTACGCTGCCACCTGCGCCGGGTTTGTAATCCACCAAAACGGGCTGACCGAGAATAGTTTGAAGTTTATCAACCAGCAATCGGGCATGCTGATCAAGTGGTCCACCGGCAGGAAATCCGATCACGATTTTGATGGGTTTTTCAGGGTAAGCCGGCGCGCTATTTGCCTGAATCGCTATTAATAGCATGGCAAAAAGAGGGGTTATTTTTTTAAAAAATAGCATTTTCTTTCTTTCTTTCTTTCTTTCATTCATTCATTCGTTCGTTCGTTCATTCGTTATGTCATTTGGTGGGTTCGGTTGCAACGAGCAAGTTGCTTTGGCGCAGACGCGTCGGGCTGAGCGCACCTGCAGAGTCTAATATTGGGTACGCAATTGAGCAAATGTGTGAATTGATGCGTTTCAGATCACTGATCAAATCCAAATGCAAGCTGCTGGTTTCAATACTTTGCATGGTGTTGTCTGCCAGCCGTTCTAAATGCGTGTCCGAATAGGCACGTTCGAGGTCACGAAAGCGTGCTTTTTCTTCTAATAGCCGCTGCGCATCGCGCACATCACCGTTGAGAAATACGCTCATACTTAACCGCAGGTTGTCGACCAACCGTGCATGCAGCTCACAAATCTCGGCCATGCCAGCGTCTGAAAAATTTCTCCCGCGTTTGATTTTTTTATCTTCAACGTCAAGTAGAACGCGTTCAATGATGTCGCCAATTTGTTCCATGTTGATGGTGAAGCTGATGATGTCTGTCCAGCGCCGGCTCTCGTTTTCAGCCAAGGCTTCACGTGATATTTTGGTGAGATAGTATTTGATGGCGGAATACAGCTCGTCAACCGTGTCATCCAAAGCACGCAAATTTTCAGCTAAGTCAATATCGTTGTCTTTGATCACCGTAAGCGTGCCACGCAGCATGGTCTCCACCACATCGGCTTGGTGCAAGGCCTCTCGCGCTGCGCATGAAATAGCCAAAGAAGGTGTAGACAAAGCGGAGGGGTCTAGGTGGCGTGGGCGCAGCAGGGCGTTGTCTAAAGTTGGGGGTAATATTTTCTCAACTCGTCGTGCGATAACCCCGGTAAAGCCAATAAATACCAAGGCGACCAACAGGTTGAATGCCAGGTGAAAGATGACAACTTGCGTCGCAGCGCTGGTAACAACGGTGCTGGTGTATTTGAGCCATAAGCCCGTGAACGGCGCGATGCCCAAAATGCCGCCAATTTTGAACAGCAAATTCCCCAGCGGTACTTGGCGCACGGTCACCGCAGAATTGAATGTTGTGAGTACAGACAATAAACCACTGCCCAAATTGGCACCTAAAACCAAACCCAATGCTACTTCCATAGGTATCACTTGCGAAGCTGCCAAAGTGGCTACCAGCAGCACAGTCGCCAAGCTAGAGTAAGCAAGACAGGCGATAGCCGCACCAACGCTGACTTCTAACAACAAATCACTGCTGAGTGATTTCAATGCCAGCTTGAC
>JAYUJX010000641.1:0-3384 GCA_043764955.1 Polaromonas sp. | reverse complement strand
TTTTTACTCAGCTCTGTGCCCATGAATTGCGGATTTTGTGTGCCTGGTGGGCCTGAGAGCATGATTGAAGTACGCACCAAAATTGGTGTGAAGTACAGTATGGAGCCTGTGGTGGTGGAAGGCAATTTTGTCGTGTTGGTCAATGACCCTTTTGGCGTGTATTACCGCATTGCGGATGCAAGTCCAGTCAAGTAGTTTGAAGTAATGCTTTGCATTGCCGAAGCATATAAAAATGCCAACGATACGAGCCAGCAAACAAACAAATTGGGTTAGCCAAGCTGCTAGCCCAGTGCGTCTGTTCGCGCTCGTTTTATGCCTTTTGCTTTCTCAGGCGCTGGGGTTTATGCATGGCATTGAGCATGCACCACATTCGCAGCACCGCGACCATCTCCACGATCGCGATCATCAACTCAATACACAGATTGATGCAGCGGCGTCAGCGGCACACACAAGCTGGGTCGCTGATTTGTTTGCTGGACACAGCGAAGAATCCACCTGTCAAGTATTTGACCAACTCAGCCATGACAGCGCTTTGCTTGGGCATGCCATTGATATCGCGCATCTAACGCTGAGTAGCTTTTTCTTAGATACCTATCGAGGTGCAACGCCTCTGTTTCAATGCTCATTGGTTCAGGCACGTGGGCCGCCAGCTTTTCTCGACTTCTCAGTCCTCGTTTAAAAAAATCTGCTCGCGGTTTTCTTGACCTTGTATCGTTAGATGCAGGTTTGTTCGCGTTCGTGCATCAAATCAAAAGTGCCACACATTGGCATCAGATTTATATATCAAATTATCATGAAAAAATCATTCCCTCGCAGTGCTGTTTGCATTGCAGTTTTAGCGCTTTCTTCGATTCCACTTTATGTTTCAGCTCAGTCAGTCCCTACATCGATTCCAACCTTAAAAGAAGTCATTGTTATCGGCAACCCACTGGGCAGCACTGAATTAATCCTGCCCAGCACCGTCGTCACCTCGGCAGATCTTGTGTTGCGAGCCAAATCGACCCTAGGCGAAACTTTAGACGCTTTGCCTGGTGTAAGTAGCACTTACTTTGGCCCGAACGCCAGCCGTCCCATCATTCGCGGGCAAGATGGTGACCGTATCCGTGTGCTACAAAACAGCGGTGCAAGCATTGATGCATCTGCCCTAAGTTTTGACCATGCAGTTCCTAACGACCCTATCAGTATCGAACGGGTTGAAGTGCTGCGCGGTGCAGGCGCTTTGCAATATGGTGGCAGTGCGGTGGGTGGCGTTGTCAATGTGGTGGATAACCGCATTCCAGCTGAATCTGAGTTTGGCGCAGGCGGTGGCGTTACTGGTAAAGCTGACGTAGGCTACGCCACTGGCAACCGTGAAAAAACAGCAGCCGTTTTATTGGAAATAGGCACTAATAAATATGCGCTTCACGTTGACGCGTCAATACGCAAATCAAGTGATGTTTCCGTACCAGTTGCGTTGGACTGCACCAATCCAGCCAAACTAGGTGTAGCGAACAAAATATGCAATTCTGCGAATGACGTGAAAGGTGTTGCACTCGGTGGTTCGGTCTTTTTTGACAATGGCTATCTAGGCGCATCTGCCAGCACGTATAAAAGTGACTACGGCACGGTTGCAGAAGACGAGGTAAGCATTGGCATGAAGTCCGATCGCTATGCTTTAGAGGGTGAAGTTCGGAATTTGAATGGTTTTATCAGCAGCGTCAAAGGACAAATTAGCCTAGGGGATTATCAACACACTGAGTTTGAAGGTGCAGAAGTTGGAACGGTCTTTAAAAACAAGGGCACAGATATGCGTCTGGTTGCCAAACATGCGAAATTTGGCGACGTTGAAGGTGTTATCGGTTTGCAGGCCGAATCGGCACGCTTCTCGGCTGATGGTGCAGAAGCCTTTGCACCTTACAGTAAAACCTCTTCTACAGCGCTGTTTGTGGTGGAAGAAATGACCACTTCTTGGGGTAAATTAAGCTTAGGTGCGCGAACTGAAAAGGTTAAAGTCGCCTCAGAAGGCAATGCTGGCGCCACAAATCCTGATAATTTTCCAATCGGTAGTCGCAGCTTCAATCCAAACAGTTTGGCTTTGGGCGCATTGGTCAAGTTGTCGCCCGCTTGGCAGCTTGCGTCAAACCTGTCGCATACTGAGCGCGCACCGAAAGACTACGAGCTGTATGCCAACGGCCCGCACATTGCGACAGCCGCTTGGGAAACTGGAAATAGCGCCTTGTCTTTGGAAAAGTCAAACAGCATTGATGTGGGCGTAGCGTTTAAGCAAGGGGCGCATAAGTTTGCATTCAACGCCTATACCAGCCAGTTTTCAAACTATATTGGTTTAGACGCAACGGGAAGTACGCGTAATGCTGAGGGCGAGTTCAATCCAGCTGAAGACGGTTTGACTGACATGGCTTACAACGGCGTGCGTGCAAGATTCACTGGCTTTGAGGCCAGCGCCACGCTCCGTTTGCTTGGCAGTGGGGGACTGACAGAATCTGAAGGTCAGACGCTAGATTTAAACCTGCGAGCCGATGCCGTTCGTGCCACCAACATCAGCACGGGTCAGGCGCTGCCACGCATCGCACCCATGCGAGTGGGTGCAACTGCTGTCTGGGGCTCAGGCCCGTGGGGTGCACGTTTAGGTTTTGACCATGCGTTTAGCCAAAACCGTGTGCCAGATGTAGGTCAACGGGCCACCGATGCCTACACACTGTGGAATGCGGCTTTGACTTACAAAATGAAGCAAGGTGCGTCAAGTTTGCTGTGGTACGCCCGTATTGACAATGTGACCAATCAATTGGCCTACAGCGCGACGTCTGTGTTGGCCACGACGGCCTTTCCTAAAGCGCCATTGCCCGGGCGCAGTTTGAAAATCGGTCTTCAAGTAAACTTCTAAGCTTCCTTAAAGTTGAATCTTTAAAGCTTCATTTAAACAACGATAATCTACAGTATTGATCATTTTTAGGATTCGTACTGTGGATGTCATGTTGCTAGTCAAAGCCGCCATCATGGGGCTGGTTGAGGGTTTTACTGAGTTTTTGCCGATTTCATCAACAGGGCATTTGATCCTTGCGGGATCCCTTTTAGGTTTTGACGACGACAAAGCCAAAGTCTTTGATATTGCTATCCAAACCGGTGCCATCTTTGCCGTGATATTGGTTTACTGGCAGAAAATTCGCGATACAGTTGCGACGCTGCCAAGTTCCAAGTTGTCGCAACGCTTTGCCATCAATGTCTTGATCGCTTTTACGCCGGCTGTAGTTTTGGGGCTGCTGTTTGGCAAAGCGATCAAGGCGAATCTGTTCAACCCTGTTGTTGTCGCTAGTACGTTTATCATTGGCGGCTTCATCATTTTGTGGGCTGAAAAGCGTCAAGAAAACAACCCAAAGTTGGCCACCA
>JAYUJX010000640.1:0-3393 GCA_043764955.1 Polaromonas sp. | reverse complement strand
GTTGTCACGCCCAAACCCTTGAGCTTGCCACCGTTGATTTGTGTCATGGCGTTGCCCACATCGGCGAACGCAAATTGCAATTGGCCACCCATCAAGTCAACCAACGCTGGCGGAATACCTTTGTACGGCACGCTCAAAGCTTCAAACCCACCCAGTTGCGCCACCAAAGCACCAGATACCAATGAGCCTGAAGAACCGTGACCATAGGCCAGCTTATTGGTCTTGGCATAGGCGACAAACTCATTCATATCCTTTGCTGGAAACTCAGGCTTGACCATCAAAACAAAACCTGTGCTGCCGATCATGCCAATCGGCGTGAAGTCTTTCACAGGGTCATATGGCAATTTTTTGTACAAGCTCACATTGGCAGCTTGTGTAGTGCTCGTCGTCACCAGCAGCGTATACGGATCTCCCACCGCTGTTTTCACCGAATCTGCCCCCGGAATGCCGTTCGCGCCAGCTTTGTTGTCCACCGCAATCGGCTGCCCCAAAGCATCGCTCATCGCCTGCGCAACCACACGACCTACCGTATCTGTTGCGCTACCTGCTGGGAATGGAACGACGAATTTCAGTGGTTTTGTGGGGAAGGCCTGCGCTTGCGCGTTGACGCCGCCCAAAGCCATTAATCCAACGATGCAGCTGCTTGCCAATAATTTGAAAGTGGTTTTCATTAGTGTCTCCTTTTGTTTAACTGTTAATTTTTAGTTAGATTATGGCGTGTAATTAGTAAAGCAACATCCTAACTTATCCACGGATTTACCCGATTAAAGGTATCCGCCCACTTAACAATGCATACACATCATCACGCGAGCTAACTGCCAAGATTGTGACTAGCTTGGCGTGGTCATTGACATGGTATGCCAAACGAAACTGCGGCGTGGTGATCTTAATTTTGTAGGTATCCGCCAAACCATGCAACGCATCTTTGGCAACACGGGGTTGAATCAGTCGTTCTTTTTGCAGCTTTTGTTTGAATCGCTTTTTGACGGATTCATCCAGCCGACCCCATTCACGCTCCGCTTCGGGGTGAATGGCGAGCTCATAGCTCATCAAGCGTGATTTTTCGGGCGGTTGAAAGCGTTGCCAACCGGTCGCGCGCTTTGTCGGTTACTACACGGTCAGTCAATTGGTCAAGAATGCGCCCCATCAGCTGCGTGGACAGGATGTAACCCGCTGGCCGATTGTGGTTAAGCACCACCACTACATCCTCCCCCGCCTGCTCAAACACCCGCGCAGGCGATTCGCGCAGGTCCGAAATGCCGATGCTGTGGGAGGAAAGAATGACGTCCATTGAATAAATTCTACGTTATTTTGTGGAAATAAAAGCAAAAATATAAATCTAAAACAGAAAGCACACAAGAATTCAATCAAAGTGTCAACCATGGTGTAAACTGTCAAGCTAAGTGTCAATCAACACTAGGAGAAGATTATGAGCAAATTAAAACTAGCACCCGTTTATTTCACCGTTGCCCAGATTCAATTCAACCCCATAGAAGAAATGGGCAATTATTTGAATACCATTCAACCAGCTTTTAGGCGTCTGGGGTTTCCCGATTTTAGACCTCAAGCTTTTCAACGCGTGGTTTTACCATTTAATAACGTAGAGGGTGGAAACGCCATAGCACCCTCCATCGCATCGCAATCGAGGTACAGCTTTGGGAATATGGAGGGCACCGAAAGCTTCGTACTAGAGACCAACTCTCTAGCATTCCAGACAACTAGCTACGATGTATTTACGAGCTTCTCAGAAAAATTTCTTGAGGGCTTGAAGATTATTCATTCAGCCGTTCCGCTAAATTTTGTAGAACGTCTTGGTATACGCTATTTAGATGCGGTACAACCGAAGAATAACGAAACGCTCTCCGACTATTTGGTCAGTGAGGTTTTGGGTTTATCTGAGAAATTAAACGGCACATCTGTCCACTCTGAAAGCGTCACTGTTATGAATAACGATGCTGGTCAAATGGTGTCACGAATAATCATTGCCAGTGGAAGGATAGGATTTCCAATGGACATTGCTGCAACTGCGCCAAAAATAAATCCGCGCTTTACAGACGCAGAAGGCCGACATGCTATTTTGGATACTGATTCCTCTTATACACAACGCTTCGTATTTAGCATAGAAGAGGTCACAAGGCGTTTAATAGCGTTGAAATTTAAGATAACACAATCTTTTAATGCAACAGTGACTACTCACGCAAAGAAAATTTGGGATCAAAAATGAATGCTATTGACGCCTACCCAAGCACTTGGTTTAAACCAATTTCTGTGACCGGTGCATCGCGCGCCATAGTTGCTTTAGTTACCGTAGTGACATTGGCATCGACTACTGGAACTGGAGGCTCCAATGATGCTTCACTGTTAAAAGACAAACTCGCTCACGCAAATAGATCTTGGGAACATTTACCACAACCGCAGATCGAAAATTATGCTCGGAGCGTTACTGAGGATTTATCACGCATAAGAAAATTTTTCTCACCTTCAGTATCAGATTTGGCTGCAACGCTAGGTGTATCACGCCAGACAGTCTATAACTGGCAGAACGGTGAGCAGCCTAAAGAGGCATTAGCGGAAAAGTTGAGTGACTTAGCGAGAGCGGCAGACGTTTTTGCGCAATCAGATATTCAATACAGCAGTGCTTTAGCTCGTAGAAAATTTGCCAATGGTAAAACGCTGTTTCAGGTCGTTGAAACAAACGATTCGGCGACTGAGGCGGCAAAATTGTTAGTACGAATTCTTGAAACTGAAGCTAGACAACGCAGCGTTTTGGAAGCACGTTTTGCTAACCGACCCAAAACTGCGCCTAGCAGCGACTTCGACTTGCCACTAGCCAACGATCCGGCTTAAAGGTCAATTACGTGAGTTGGGATCGCAAAACACCATGGCGACAAGGCAATCTTATTGCTACCGATGACTGCATAAAATTGAAATTGTGCAGCGAAGTGGAGCGCGAGAAAATTTTAGTCATTGTTGCATCTCACGACTGTGATTTAACCCAATCTCCAGATATTGAGCCTAATGTTGAGATCATTGTTGGCAAAATCACTTCCGTAGTAGACGGTAATTGCTCTCATGCAAAAAATGCCAGACGTTTGCAACTTGTTTTTGATGGAGATATACCAGCGCGAGGGGAGTTTGAGGCGATTCGTAAAGCTACTATGTCTAAGGCTGACCTAGCTGGATTAGAACCTCGTAAAGACCTAGTCTTATCAGCTGAAAGCTTCACCACTTTTCAGCATTGGCTCGCAAGTCGCTACCGCAGATCTGCATTCCCTAATGAGTTCGAGGAAAAATTAAGAGATGCTAAGCTAATCGACAAAATATCGAAAGCTGTGAAGCCGCATGCTGAGGATATATCTGGTGTATTTTTTGATGTAGATGAAGGCCGAGAAA
>JAYUJX010000639.1:0-14288 GCA_043764955.1 Polaromonas sp. | reverse complement strand
GCCTTCGCTATTGCGTAACGGTGCATTTGTTATCCGTCAGCCTTAACCAGCGGCTTCGCCTGAAGGTGTTTTGCACGGACGATGATTTTCCGGTGGTGGACTCCGTCAATGACGTATGGAATTCGGCCAACTGGTTTGAGCGTGAAGCGTTTGATTTGTTCGGCATCATTTTTGAAGGCCACAACGACCTGCGCCGCATTCTGACGGACTACGGATTCATCGGTCACCCTTTCCGCAAAGATTTCCCGACGACTGGCAATGTTGAAATGCGTTATGACCCTGAGCAAAAACGCGTCATTTATCAGCCTGTAACCATCGAGATGCGTGAAATCACGCCACGCGTGATTCGCGAAGAAAATTACGGCGGTGATCATCAGAAAGTCAGTCATGGCTGAGATTAAAAACTACACACTCAATTTTGGCCCGCAGCACCCTGCAGCGCACGGCGTACTCCGTCTGGTGCTGGAGCTTGACGGTGAAGTGATTCAACGCGCTGACCCGCATATCGGCTTGCTCCATCGCGCAACCGAGAAGCTTGCCGAAAGCAAAACCTACATTCAGTCGCTGCCCTACATGGACAGGCTCGACTACGTGTCGATGATGTCCAACGAGCAGGCTTATTGCCTGGCGATTGAAAAGCTGATCGGCGTTGACGTACCGGAACGCGCTCAATACATCCGCGTGATGTACGCCGAAATCACGCGCTTGCTGAACCATCTTTTGTGGTTGGGCGCGCACGGTTTTGACTGCGGCGCGATGAATATTCTGATTTACTGCTTTCGCGAACGGGAAAGTTTGTTTGACATGTACGAGGCCGTGTCTGGCGCGCGCATGCATGCAGCGTATTTCAGGCCGGGAGGTGTGTACCGCGACCTGCCGGAAGTCATGCCGCAGTACAAGGTCAGCAAGGTAAAAAATGCCAAAGCGATTGAAGCGCTGAACGAAAACCGCCAGGGCTCGTTGCTTGATTTCATCGAAGACTTCTGCAACAAGTTTCCCGGTTACGTTGACGAATACGAAACGCTGTTGACTGACAACCGCATCTGGAAGCAGCGAACCGTTGGTGTAGGTGTCGTGTCTCCAGAGCGCGCTCTGGCGCTCGGGTTTACCGGCCCCATGCTTCGTGGCTCAGGCTTTGCATGGGACTTGCGCAAGCAACAGCCCTATGACGTTTACGCAAAGATGGATTTTGATATTCCGGTTGGTAAAACCGGCGACTGCTATGACCGCTATCTGGTGCGCATTGAAGAGATGCGCCAGTCAAACCGCATCATTCAGCAATGCATTGCCTGGTTGCGTGTCAATCCGGGGCCAGTGATCACCAGCAACCACAAGGTAGCTCCGCCTGACCGGGAGTCGATGAAGTCCAACATGGAAGAGTTGATTCACCACTTCAAATTGTTCACCGAAGGCATCCATGTGCCTGAAGGTGAGGCGTATGCAGCGGTGGAGCACCCAAAGGGCGAGTTTGGAATTTACATCGTCAGCGATGGCGCAAACAAACCGTACCGCCTGAAAATTCGTCCGCCGGGCTTTTCACACCTGGCTGCGATGGACGAGATGTCGCGTGGCCACATGATTGCCGACGCGGTTGCCGTGATTGGCACGATGGATATTGTTTTCGGCGAAATTGATCGCTAAAAGTGGCATTTGCAAACATGATCTCTGGACAAGCTGAATTGAAATTCGCGCGCGAAGTCGCCAAGTATCCGGCTGACCAAAAGCAGTCAGCGGTGATGGCCTGCCTGAGCATTGTTCAGGAAGAAATGGGCTACGTCAGTGCTGAAAGTGAGAAGCTGGTGGCGGACTATTTGGGTATGGCACCCATCGCTGTGCACGAAGTCACTACCTTCTACAACATGTACAACCAGCAGCCGGTGGGCAAGTACAAGCTGAATGTGTGCACCAATCTGCCATGCCAGCTGCGCGATGGTGCCAAGGCCCTCAAACATCTGGAGCACAAGCTGGGCATATCGATGGGCGAAACAACGGCGGACGGCCTCTTCACGCTGCAGCAGTCTGAATGCCTGGGAGCTTGCGCTGATTCACCGGTCATGCTGGTCAATGACCTGACGATGTGCAGCTTTATGAGTAACGAAAAACTGGATCAGCTGCTTGCTGGTCTGCAATCGGCCGAGGCAAAGTTATGACAACAGCGGTGAATTCAGCAGTCAGTTCAGCAGCAAAAAATGTGCTGTCACAGTTTGCAGCGACGGGTGTGCAAAGCAGCTTTCATGGCCGCCATATCAATCCGCAAATCATGGCGGATTTGAACGGCAGCAACTGGCGTTTGAAGGACTACGAATTGCGCGGTGGCTACGCGGCCCTGCGCAAAATACTCGCTCAAGGCGACGCAAGCTCACCGAGCGACACGCCTGTTGTTGGCATGACGCCTGATCAAGTCATTGCCGAGGTCAAGTTGGGCGGGCTGCGTGGTCGCGGCGGCGCGGGTTTCCCGACGGGTTTGAAGTGGAGCTTCATGCCGCGTCAATTCCCGGGCCAAAAGTACCTCGTTTGCAATTCTGACGAGGGCGAGCCGGGTACTTGCAAAGACCGTGACATCATGCAGTTCAATCCACATATCGTGATTGAAGGAATGATCATTGCTGCGTACGCCATGGGCATCAGTGTTGGCTACAACTATATCCATGGTGAAATTTTCGCAACTTACGACCGCTTCGAAGAAGCCCTCGAGGAAGCGCGTACTGCTGGTTATTTGGGTGACAAAATCTTAGGTAGCAACTTCAACTTTCAATTGCATGCTAGCCATGGTTTTGGTGCTTATATTTGCGGCGAAGAGACGGCATTGTTAGAGTCGCTAGAAGGCAAAAAAGGGCAACCGCGTTTCAAGCCACCTTTCCCAGCAAGTTTTGGCTTGTATGGCAAACCGACGACCATTAATAATACTGAAACATTTGCAGCTGTGCCTTGGATCATTCGCAACGGCGGTGGTGCTTATTTGGCATGTGGCAAGCCCAACAATGGCGGAACCAAGCTTTATTCTGTTAGCGGCGACGTTGAACGACCGGGTAATTACGAAATTCCGATGGGTACGCCGTTTTCTGCCTTGTTAGAACTTGCTGGTGGCGTTCGTAAGGGCCGAAAACTTAAGGCTGTTATTCCTGGTGGTTCTTCGTCGCCAGTGTTGCCAGCATCCATCATGATGGAATGCACGATGGACTACGACTCCATCGCCAAAGCAGGCTCTATGTTAGGTTCAGGTGCTGTTATTGTTTTGGATGATAGCCGTTGCATGGTTAAGAGCTTGAAGCGTTTGAGCTATTTTTATATGCACGAATCGTGCGGCCAATGCACACCGTGCCGTGAAGGCACTGGGTGGTTGTCGCGCATGGTTGACCGCATTGAGGATGGACAAGGACGACCTGCAGATATGGATTTGCTGAACTCTGTAGCCGATAATATTCAAGGCCGCACCATTTGTGCATTGGGCGATGCTGCGGCGATGCCTGTGCGCGCAATGATCAAACATTTCAGGCATGAATTTGAATATCACGTTGAGCATAAGACGTGCATGGTTCCGGCTTACGTTTAAAGTCAAAGAATAGATTTAAAGAATAGAAGAACCATGGTAGAAATCGAACTCGACGGCAAAAAAGTAGAAGCTTTAGAAGGCAGCATGATCATGCATGCCGCTGAGCAAGCTGGCACGTATATCCCACATTTTTGTTATCACAAAAAATTGAGCATCGCTGCTAACTGCCGCATGTGCTTGGTCGATGTGGAAAAAATGCCAAAACCTATGCCAGCCTGTGCTACGCCAGTGTCGCAGGGCATGATTGTTCGCACCAAAAGTGAAAAGGCCATCAAAGCACAGCAATCAGTCATGGAGTTTTTGCTGATTAATCACCCGCTTGATTGCCCAATTTGCGATCAAGGTGGTGAATGTCAGTTGCAGGATTTGGCCGTGGGTTATGGGGGCTCGACCTCGCGCTACGAAGAAGAAAAGCGTGTCGTGTTCCACAAAGATGTTGGTCCATTGATCAGCATGGAAGAAATGAGCCGTTGCATTCACTGCACGCGATGCGTTCGTTTTGGTCAAGAAGTTGCTG
This sequence comes from Polaromonas sp., assembly GCA_043764955.1. Lineage (GTDB taxonomy): Bacteria > Pseudomonadota > Gammaproteobacteria > Burkholderiales > Burkholderiaceae_C > Aalborgiella. The sequence goes on along the minus strand of JAYUJX010000639.1, from coordinate 10,218 downwards.
GCGTGATGGAGTTGGGCATGTCGCACCGTGGTGAGCATGCTGAAATTGAAACATTCTTGGGTCAAACGATTGATTCTGAACTTTCTGGCAACATGATCGATATTTGCCCAGTAGGCGCATTGACCAGCAAACCGTTCCGCTACAGTGCGCGAACATGGGAGCTGGGTCGTCGTAAATCAATCAGTCCACATGATTCGACAGGTGCAAATCTTATCGTTCAAGTTAAAAATAACAAAGTGATGCGCGTTGTTCCTCTGGAAAACGAAGACGTCAACGAGTGTTGGATTTCTGACCGTGATCGTTTCTCCTATGAGGCTTTGAACTCAGATGAGCGATTAATTGCGCCTATGATCAAGCATGGCGGCGAATGGAAAATGGTTGATTGGCAAACTGCACTTGAGTATGTGGCGAATGGCTTGAAGCAAATTAAAGCAGACCATGGTGCTGCAAGCTTAGGTGCGTTGGTGAGTCCACAATCTACTTTAGAAGAGCTGTACTTGGCAGCTGGTTTGATGCATGGCTTGGGCAGTGACAATATTGACTACCGTTTGCGCAATGCTGAGTTTGCGTCTGCAGGGCAAGTGCGATGGTTGGGAACGAGCATTGCGTCATTGTCAAATCTTGATCGTGCGCTGATTGTTGGCTCTAACATTCGTAAAGACCATCCTTTGTTTGCACAGCGCATCAGACAAGCTGTTCGCAAAGGTTGTGTTGTAAATGCTATAAATTCAATAGCAATAGATGCAACATATACGATAGCTAATACGTTATTGATGAGTTCCGTGCATTGGTCCAAGACACTTGCTGAGGTGGCTGCAGCGATTGCTGTGTCAAAGGGAATTGATGCGCCAGTATCTGCCACAGCAACTGAAACGGCGAAAAATATCGCTGCTTCAATGCTCAGCGGTGAACGAAAGGCCATATTGCTGGGTAATGCGGCAGCTCACCATCCTCAAGCATCTAGTTTGTTGGCGCTGGCTAACTGGATTGGATTGCATACGGGTGCAAGCGTTGGTTATTTGACGGAAGCTGGCAATACAGTTGGTGCTCAATGGGCTGGTGCACAACCGTTGCAAGGTGGTTTGAATGCGGGTCAAATGTTGGCAGGCGGTTTAAAAGCAGTGATTCTGCTTAATAACGAACCTGAGTTTGACACTGCGGCTGGCGCGAAGGCAAAAGCGGTACTGGGTCAAGCGCAAATGGTCGTCAGTATGAATCCATTCAAAGCGAATATGGATTTTTGCGATGTCATCCTTCCGATTTCTCCGTTCACTGAGACATCTGGTTCGTTTGTGAATGCTGAAGGGCGTTTGCAAAGCTTCCATGCGGTGGTGAAACCTCTGGGTGAAACCCGTCCTGCCTGGAAAGTGTTCCGTGTTTTGGCAAATATGCTCGACTTGCCTGGTTTTGATTTCGATGCGTCAACGGATGTACTTAGTAAGATAACGGGGCAGTCTTCTGTGCTGGGTTGTATCCCTGCTGAAAAACTAGATAATTTAAGTACTGCAGCGACTGCGTCCGCTATTGATATTTCTGAAACCAATATTCAACCAGTAACTGCAGCAATTTATCAAGTCGACGGTATTGTTCGACGTGCAAGCTCACTACAAATGACGGCAGATGCAAAGTTAACACGCAATGCGCCACAAGAGGTTAATGCATGATTGATGCTATTTACAACTTTGGTTTAGGACTATTTGGTGCTGTATGGTGGTCAGCTACGGTTTGGCCAGTACTTTGGATTCTCATAAAAATTATGGTCGTAGTGCTTCCCTTAATGGGTGCAGTGGCATATTTGACTTTGTGGGAACGTAAGCTGATTGGTTGGATTCAAATTCGCTTAGGCCCCAACCGCGTAGGTCCTTTGGGTTTGTTGCAGCCGATAGCTGATGCTTTGAAGCTTTTAACCAAAGAAATTTTAGTGCCTGCTGCCGCTAACAAGGGTTTATTTTTGCTGGGTCCTGTCATGACGATCATGCCGGCTCTGGCGGCATGGGCCGTGATTCCATTTGGCCCTGAAGTCGCCTTGTCAAATATCAACGCTGGCCTGTTATTTGTTATGGCAATTACCTCGCTGGAGGTTTACGGTGTGATTATTGCTGGATGGGCATCAAACTCGAAGTATGCATTTTTAGGGGCCATGCGAGCTTCTGCGCAAATGGTTAGCTATGAAATTGCTATGGGCTTTTGCTTGGTCGTCGTCCTGATGGTGTCCGCCAGTCTGAATATGACAGATATTGTTGTCTCTCAAGGTAAAGGCACATTTGCTGCAATGGGTTTGAATTTCTTGTCATGGAACTGGTTGCCGTTATTGCCAATTTTTGTGGTTTACTTTATTTCTGGATTGGCTGAGACCAACAGACATCCGTTTGACGTGGTTGAAGGCGAGTCCGAAATCGTTGCGGGTCACATGGTCGAATATTCAGGCATGTCGTATGCGATGTTCTATTTGGCCGAGTATGCCAATATGTGGTTAGTCTCCATTTTGGCTGTCATCATGTTTTTAGGTGGCTGGTTGTCCCCGATAGCTGCATTAGATTGGATACCAGGCTGGTTGTGGTTGGGTGCAAAAACCTTCTTTGTTGTGACCATATTTATTTGGGTGCGAGCGACATTTCCTCGTTACCGCTATGACCAGATCATGCGTTTGGGTTGGAAAATTTTTATTCCAGTGACATTGGTTTGGTTGATTGTGGTCGGCGCTTGGATGCAGACTTCATGGAATATTTGGAAGTAAGGTGAAGTCTATGTCTACAGTAACTACACCCATCAAAAGCAGTTCTAAAAGAGTTTCATTTTCTTTGTGGGACTTCATCTCAAGTTTCATGCTTGTTGAGTTATTTAAGGGTATGGTTTTGACGGGAAAATATATGTTCCGTCGAAAAATTACCGTTCAATTTCCTGAGGAAAAAACGCCACTTAGCCCGCGTTTTCGTGGACTTCACGCATTGCGCCGTTACGAGAATGGCGAAGAGCGTTGTATTGCTTGCAAACTGTGTGAAGCCGTTTGTCCTGCCATGGCTATTACTATTGAGTCTGATGTTCGCGAAGATGGTAGCCGCCGCACTAGTCGTTATGACATTGATTTGACCAAATGCATTTTTTGCGGTTTTTGCGAAGAAAGCTGTCCGGTCGACTCCATCGTAGAGACGCATATTTTTGAGTACCACGGAGAAAAGCGTGGGGATTTGTATTTCACCAAAGAAATGCTCCTGGCTGTGGGCGATCGATACGAGGCAGAGATTGCTGCAAATCGTGCAGCCGATGCGCCGTATCGTTGAACTTACAGTTGAAGTTATCGCTGAATTAACTTTTGCTAATTTTTATTAAATTGAATACCCCTTTATAAGTATAGAAAAGTAAAGATTCATGGACGTTAAGACTGGGCTTTTTTATTTATTTTCAGCACTTATGCTGTTCGCAGCATTCCGAGTGATAACTGCGCGCAACCCCGTTCACGCGGCACTTTATCTGGTGCTCGCATTTTTTCAGGCGGCTGGTATTTGGCTATTGCTGCAAGCTGAGTTCTTGGCTATTGCACTGGTATTGGTTTACGTTGGCGCAGTCATGGTTTTGTTCCTGTTTGTTGTGATGATGCTGGATGTCAATATTGATAGCATGAGGGTTGGTTTTTGGAAGAACTTTCCTTTGATCGGTGCTTTTGGGGCCATCATTGCACTTGAGATGTCTTGGGTGCTCATCGGCAATTACCGTGGAACTGAAATTCCTAAGATGGTTAATGCTGTCGTACCTCATGTTGATAAATTAGCGCAAGTTTCAAACACCAAGGACTTGGGCATACTGCTTTACACGCAGTATTTGTATCCGTTAGAGATTGCTGCTGTCATATTGTTGGTGGCTATCATTGCTGCAATTGCTTTGACCTTGCGACAGCGTAAAGACAGTAAATACGTGAACGCTGCTGATCAAGTCAGAGTCATTGCACGTGATCGTATGCAAGTCATCAAAATGAAAGCGACGCAAGAGGCGTTACCTATTGTGACGCCAGAAGTGACGCCAGAAGTTGTCACTGATGCTGCCGTTGTTCAAGCTGTGCCGGTAGTGGAGAAAAAAGCATGATTTTATCTTTATGGCATTTTTTGGTGCTCGGTGCGATGCTTTTCGCTCTGTCCATCATCGGTATCTTTTTGAATCGCAAAAATCTGATTGTTTTGTTGATGGCTATTGAGTTGATGCTCTTGGCTGTGAATACCAATTTCGTTGCTTTCTCCCATTACTTGGGTGACATGCATGGTCAAATTTTTGTATTCTTTATTTTGACGGTGGCAGCAGCAGAGTCAGCCATTGGGTTAGCTATTTTGGTGCTTTTGTTCCGAAATAAATCTAGTATCAATGTTGATGAGTTGGACGTACTCAAAGGCTAGTCGTCATCAAATCTAAAACGACCCTTAGAAATTCAAATGAAATTGAAACGACATAAAAAAGAATCAAAGAGATCACAAAGATGAGTGCAACGCTTTCAGCAATAACCCTTTTGGCAGTGCCTATGGCACCGCTGTTGGGTGCCGTTTTAGCCGGCGTTTTTGGTACTGCCCTTGGCGGCAATTGGGTTGGTCGAAAACTTAGCCATTCTCTAACTATCTTGGGAGTTGCAGTCGCTTTTGTTTTGTCAGTGATGACGATGTTAAGTGTCGTGAATGACGGCGCACGCTTTAACGAAACACTTTATACATGGATGGTCGTTGGTGGCTTGAAGATGGAGATTGGCTTCCTCGTTGATGGCCTCACGGCCATGATGATGTGTGTGGTCACTTTTGTATCTCTTATGGTGCACATTTACACCATAGGCTACATGGAGGAAGACGAAGGTTACAACCGCTTCTTCGGATACATCTCGCTTTTCACATTCTCCATGTTGATGCTAGTCATGAGCAACAACATGCTGCAGTTGTTTTTTGGCTGGGAAGCCGTAGGCTTGGTTTCCTATTTGCTGATTGGTTTTTGGTTCAACAAGCCGACCGCAATTTTTGCGAATATGAAAGCCTTCTTAGTTAACCGTGTTGGTGATTTTGGCTTTATCCTCGGTATTGGCTTGATTGCGGCCTTTGCTGGTACTTTGAATTACACAGAAGCCTTTGCCAAAGCAGGGGAGTTGGCAAAACTCAGTTTTCCAGGTACGTCGTGGATGTTGATCACCGTCATTTGTATTTGCCTATTTATTGGTGCCATGGGTAAAAGCGCTCAGTTTCCACTGCATGTTTGGTTGCCGGATTCTATGGAAGGCCCAACACCCATTTCCGCGCTGATCCACGCTGCGACTATGGTTACTGCCGGTATTTTCATGGTGGCTCGCATGTCTCCCCTGTTTGAGTTGAGTGATACGGCTCTCAGCTTCATCATGATTGTTGGTTCAATCACTGCGTTGTTTATGGGCTTTCTGGGCATCATTCAGAACGACATCAAACGTGTGGTTGCTTATTCGACTTTGTCGCAATTGGGTTATATGACGGTTGCTCTGGGTGCATCTGCATATTCAGTGGCCGTGTTTCATTTGATGACGCACGCATTTTTTAAAGCGCTGTTGTTCCTAGCGGCGGGTTCTGTGATCATGGGTGTTCACCATAACCAAGATATTCGCTGGATGGGTGGTTTGCGTAAATACATGCCTATCACTTGGATTACTTCACTCGTAGGCTCATTGGCTTTGATTGGCACACCGTTGATGTCTGGTTTTTATTCTAAGGACAGCATCATTGAAGCAGTCCATGAAAGCCATTTGTTTGGTGCTGGGTTTGCTAATTTCGCGGTTTTGGCGGGTGTATTTGTCACCGCTTTCTATTCTTTCCGCATGTATTTCTTGGTTTTCCATGGTGAAGAGCGAATTGATCAAAACCCTGATGCTCACCATGAAGAACACCACGCTGCCCACCATGATGCGCATGACGATCACGGACATCACGATGCGCACAGCGGCAAACCGCATGAATCGCCATGGGTTGTCTGGCTTCCGTTAGTATTGTTGGCTGTTCCATCGGCACTGATTGGTTATTTCACGATTGAACCTATGCTTTATGGTTCGTTTTTCAAAGATGCCATCTTCGTCAATGCGGATAAACACCATGCGATGGCTGAATTAGCTAAGGCATTTCATGGACCAATGGCCATGGCGATTCATGCGTTGACAACGCTGCCGTTCATTTTGGCTGTTGCCGGTGTTGCACTGTCTTATTACATGTACATCATCAACCCTGCTTTGCCTACCGCAATCAAGCGTATCGCTCAGCCAATTTACACCTTACTGGATAATAAGTATTACCTTGATTGGTTCAATGAGAACGTACTTGCACGTGGTGCTCGTGCGCTGGGTGGTTTGCTTTGGGCGAACGATAAAAAGGTCATTGATGGTACTTTGGTCAATGGCTCTTGGAAAGTTGTACGCGTGTTCTCTAACATTGCGCGTAAATTCCAAACTGGTTATATCTATCACTATGCGTTTTCGATGATTGCCGGTGTATTTTTGTTGATGACGTATTTCGTGTGGCTCAAGCCGTAATGCAAGCCGTAATGCAGGCCGTAATCAGGCCTTAAGGAAAAGAAGAATATGGGTTTGCTGAGTCTTTCAATTTGGACACCAATTTTCTTTGGTGCTGTTCTGTTGGCTTTTGGTCGTGACGACCAAGCCAAAACCGTGCGTTGGATTGCATTGGTGGGTGCTGTTGTCAGCCTGTTGGTTACTTTGCCTTTGTATGACGGCTTCAAGCTTGGCACGTCTGCCATGCAGTTTGTAGAAAAAGCGCCTTGGATTCATGCATTTAATGTCAACTACCATCTGGGTGTAGATGGTATATCGCTTTGGTTTGTGCTTTTAACGGCATTCATCAACGTCGTTGTCATCATCGCTTCTTGGGAGTCAATCACCACTCGTGTGAACCAATACATGGGCGCGTTCATGATCCTCAGCGGACTCATGATTGGTGTCTTTTGTGCATTAGACGGTTTGTTGTTTTATGTTTTCTTTGAAGCAACGCTTATCCCGATGTATTTGATCATTGGTATATGGGGTGGCCCGAACAAGATCTACGCAGCCTTCAAGTTCTTTTTGTACACCTTGCTAGGCTCTTTGTTGATGTTAATTGCATTGATTTATTTGTACTCAAAATCAGGTGGCAGTTTCGATATTTCGGTCTGGCACAAATTGCCTTTGTCTGGCACGGTTCAAACTTTGATATTCTTTGCCTTCTTCTCGGCCTTTGCTGTCAAAGTGCCTATGTGGCCGGTACACACTTGGTTGCCAGACGTACACGTTGAAGCGCCTACGGGTGGCTCAGCAGTGCTGGCTGCCATCATGCTGAAATTGGGTGCTTACGGTTTCTTGCGTTTCTCCATGCCCATTGCTCCAGATGCAGCGCATGAATGGGCTTGGCTCATCATTGCTTTGTCTGTGATTGCTGTTGTTTACGTCGGCTTGGTTGCTATGGTCCAGCAAGACATGAAAAAGCTGGTGGCATATTCATCTGTTGCGCACATGGGTTTTGTCACCCTAGGTTTCTTTATCTTTAACGATTTAGGCGTTTCTGGTGGTTTGGTGCAAATGATTGCTCATGGTTTTGTATCTGGCGCTATGTTTTTGAGCATTGGCGTGTTGTATGACCGCATGCATTCCCGTGAAATTGCCAGCTACGGCGGGGTGGTCAACACCATGCCAAAGTTCACAGCCTTTGCTTTGTTGTTTGCCATGGCTAACTGCGGTTTGCCGGGTACGGCTGGATTTGTGGGTGAGTGGATGGTTATTTTGGGTGCAGTTAAAGCTAATTTTTGGCTTGGTTTCGCAGCAGCCACCGCTTTGATATTTGGCGCGGCTTACACTTTGTGGATGTTCAAACGCGTTTACTTGGGACCAGTGACGAATGACCACGTGAAAGAACTCAAAGACATCAACGCCAGAGAATTTTTGGTGATGAGCTTGCTCGCCATCGCCGTGTTGTGGATGGGCGTCTATCCAAAACCATTTACGGATGTGATGGATGCTTCCGTTGTCGACTTGCTCAAACACGTGGCGACGTCAAAATTAAAATAATCAAAGTCGCATCATTAATATTTAACGAAAAATTCAAAGAATAAAGCATTAAAAATGATTGATAAATTAAGTTTGATCGCTATTTACCCCGAAATCGTCTTGCTGGTGATGGCTTGTGTGATCGCATTGGTAGATTTATACGTTACCAGCCCGCGCCGCACAGCTACATACGTTTTGACTTTGCTGACTTTAGGCGTTGTTGCCGTTTTGCAAGCGCTGTATGCAACAGGTGGCCAAACCATATACGGCTTCAGTGGCATGACGGTGAGCGATCCGATGTCTAACTGGCTCAAATGCTTTGCGTCAATCGCCATGATGGTGACTTTGGTGTACGGCCGCCCGTATTCGGCTGATCGTGGCATGATGCGCGGTGGTGAAATCTTCACTTTGGGTATGTTCTCCTTGTTGGGCATGTTCATCATGATTTCGGGCAGCAACTTCTTGGTGATTTACTTGGGTTTGGAGATGCTCACGTTGAGCAGTTATGCCTTAGTCGCGCTGCGCCGTGACAATGCGACAGCTTCTGAGGCCGCAATGAAATACTTTGTGCTCGGTGCTCTGGCAAGCGGTTTCTTGCTCTATGGTTTGTCCATGATGTACGGTGCTACGGGCAGCTTAGATATTGCCGCTGTTTTTAAAGCCATCAACTCGGGCAACGTCAAACACCAAGTCTTGGTATTTGGTCTGGTCTTTATTGTTGCTGGCTTAGCTTTCAAATTGGGTGTTGTACCGTTTCACATGTGGGTGCCAGACGTTTACCAAGGTGCACCAACTTCCGTCACCTTGATGATTGGCGGCGCCCCCAAGTTAGCCGCTTTCGCCATCACCATTCGTTTGTTGGTTGAGGGCATGTTGCCACTCGCTATCGATTGGCAGCAAATGCTTGCAGTGCTAGCTGTCGGCTCGCTCTTGGTAGGTAATTTGGCCGCCATTGCTCAAACTAATTTGAAGCGTATGTTGGCTTACTCCACCATTTCACAAATGGGTTTTGTGTTGATCGGCTTGTTGTCTGGCGTTGTCAATGGCAACACTTTGTCAGCTACGACGGCTTACAGTTCATCCATGTTCTACGTCGTTACCTATGTTCTGACCACATTGGCGACTTTCGGTGTGATTTTGATTTTGGCTCGCGATGGTTTTGAAAGTGATGAAATCACCGACTTAGCCGGTCTTAACCAGCGCAGCCCAGCTTACGCCGCCATCATGGCGATTTGCATGTTTTCACTTGCAGGCGTTCCACCTATGGTTGGTTTCTATGCCAAGTTGTCTGTGCTGCAGTCATTGGTGTCATCCGGCCAAACACCACAAATCGGCTTGGCCATTTTCGCGGTAATGATGTCTTTGATCGGTGCGTTCTACTATTTGCGCGTTGTCAAAGTCATGTATTTTGACGAGCCAATCACCGCCAGCACTGTTTCTGCCGGTGTTGATGTTCGCACCGTGCTTGCCATCAATGGCGCTTTGGTACTGCTGTTGGGTTTATTCCCAAGCGGCCTTATGGCATTGTGCGCTGATGCTATTGCCAAAACGCTTGGTTCTTGATTTTATTCAACGACGCAACTGATGGTTCAATCTGCAAGTATTTGGCTGGTCATCTTTGTAGCTGTTGTTGCTGCCAACATGCCGTTTGTGGCGCAGCGGTTTTTGATGTTTTTCCCGTTGAAAGCACCAAAAACCTTAGGTGTTCGCCTTCTTGAGCTCGTCATTTTTTACTTTCTTGCAGGCGGTTTAGGCCTCTTGCTTGAAAATCGCGCTGGTCAAATCGCACCGCAAGGCTGGGAGTTTTATGCCATCACAGGTGCCTTGTTCATCACCTTGGCTTTCCCTGGCTTTATCTATCGCTACCTCCTTAAACACCGCGACGCACAGTGAATAATAATCACTTGGTTGAGACCAAAATCAGCAGCGAGCAGGTCTACAAAGGCAGCTTTTTAAACATCTTGCGCGACACAGTGCGCTTGCCTGATGGCAAACAAGCCACGCGTGAATACGTGGTCCATCCAGGTGCCGTTGTCGTCATTGCTCTGTTGGACGATGGTCGTGTCGTTCTAGAACGCCAACATCGCTACCCCGTTGGCAGGGTGATGGTCGAATTCCCCGCTGGCAAACTCGACACCGGCGAAAACCCACAATTCTGCGGTCAACGCGAACTGCTGGAAGAAACAGGCTATGCCGCCACG
>JAYUJX010000638.1:0-3399 GCA_043764955.1 Polaromonas sp. | reverse complement strand
CTTAAAGCGACATCAAAACGGCATTTTCGGCATCCCCTTCATGCCGCCCATCTTTTTCATCATCTTCATCATCCCACCGCCGCTCATTTTCTTCATCATGGTTTGCATTTGCTCAAACTCGTTGAGCATGCGGTTGACTTCCTGCACATGCACGCCAGATCCTGCGGCTATTCGTCTTTTTCGGGTGGCTTTGATGATCTCGGGTTTGCGGCGCTCCAGCGGGGTCATACTGAGGATGATACCTTCTTTGCGGCGCATGTCTTTTTCGGCTTTGCCCATATCCACTTGACCGGCTTTGGCGGCCATCTGTGCAGGCAGCTTTTCCATCATGCTAGCCAGGCCGCCCATCTGCTTCATCTGCTGGAGCTGGCTCAAAAAGTCGTTCAAATCGAACCCTTTGCCGCTTTTGACTTTTTCGGCCAATTTTTGCGCAGCTGCCACGTCCACGCCAGAGGTGACTTGTTCGACCAGCGCCAAAATATCGCCCATGCCCAGCACGCGGCCAGCGTGACGTTCGGCGTCGAAGACTTCTAAGCCGTCAAGTTTCTCGGACGTACCCGCAAACTTGATGGGCGCGCCGGTGATGTACCGCACCGAGAGCGCCGCGCCGCCGCGCGAGTCGCCGTCCAGCTTGGTCAAAATGATGCCGGTCAGCGGCAGCGCGTCTTTGAAGGCTTTGGCAGTGTTGATGGCATCCTGACCCTGCATGGCGTCGACGACGAACAAGGTTTCAATCGGGTTCAGCACCGCATGCAACTCGCGGATCTCGTTCATCAGCACTTCGTCGATACCCAAACGGCCGGCGGTATCGACAAGTAGCACGTCGAAATGGTGTTTTTTGGCGTAATCGAGCGCGGCAAAGGCAATGTCGCGCGGTTTTTGGTCGGCGCTGCTGGGGAACCACTCGGCTCCGGCTTGCGCGGTGACGGTTTTTAGCTGTTCAATCGCGGCGGGGCGATACACGTCGCCGGAAACCGTCAGCACCTTCTTTTTGCGCTTTTCAATCAGGTATTTGGCCAGTTTGGCCGTGGTGGTGGTTTTACCGGCCCCTTGCAAACCGGCCATCAAAATCACGGCGGGGGGCTGGGCGGCGAGATTCAACTCGCTCACGGTGGAGCTGCCAATGTCGCTGCCCGCCATGGTGGCGACCAGTTCGCGGTTGACCACCGCCACCAGCGCTTGGCCTGGGGTGAGCGAGCCGACGACTTCCTGCCCCATGGCTTTTTCTTTCACCCGGGCGATGAAGTCACGCACGACGGGCAGGGCGACGTCGGCCTCCAAGAGCGCCAGGCGAACCTCGCGCAGCATGTCCTGCACGTTGGACTCGGTCATGCGGGCCTGGCCGCGCATTTGTTTAACGAGCTGGGATAGTTTGTCGGTAAGTGCTGATGCCATGAGGATTAAATAGGGGGATGGATTGCTTTAGGAATTCTGTAGGTCGTATAAACTGTAGGTATGATTTTAGCCGCTGGCACTTTTTTTGACGCGATATCAACGACAAGCTTGTTTTTGGGCTTGGGTGCGGTGTTGGCCTACGCGATACCCGCACTTGTGGGTGAGCGGCTGAGCGTAACAGTAACGCGGTTGTTGCTATGGTGCGCTTGGGGTTTGCACGGCTTGGCGGTTCTGTGGAGTTTGTTTGGCCTCTCATCCAACGAGTTACCACGTTTCGGTTTTGCGCCCGCGTTGTCCGTCACCGCATGGCTGGGGCTGACGGTGTATGCGGTTGAAAGCTATATGTACCCCAAGCTAAAGGCGGTTTGGGTGTTTGCGGCGATTGGGGCTGCGGCGGTGATTTTGGCGATGCTGTTTCCTGGACAAGCTTTGCACAGCGCTGCATCTAAATGGTTGCCAGTGCACTGGGCGTTGGGGTTGGCGTCTTATGGCTTGTTTGCGGCGGCGGTGGCGCATGCTTGGTTGATGATGCGAGCCGAATCGCAAATGCGCTTGTCACCTAGCACCATGTCTGCCACGTCCAGCGGATTGCCATTGCTGACGTTGGAGCGATTGACTTTCCGATTCGTGACCGCGGGGTTTGTCTTGCTGACGGCGACGTTGCTGGCGGGCTGGTTGTTCCGTGAACCGTTGTACGGCGTTCATGTAGGGTTTAAGTGGGACCACAAAATCATTTTTTCAACGCTGTCTTGGTTTGCATTTGCGGTGCTGCTGGTCGGGCGTGCTAAATTTGGCTGGCGTGGGCGCACGGCTGTGCGGGTGTTGTACATCGGCTCGGGGCTGTTATTGCTCGCTTATGTGGGTTCGCGTTTTGTCTTGGAAGTGGTTTTAGGACGCGGGATATGAAATATTTGGTGGTTTTACTCGTGGTTTTTGTCGGCGTGTGGGTGTGGCGCAGCAACCGCATCGCTATCAGTAAAGACAAACAAGCAGATTTCGAACGCGAAACTGAGCGCCAAAACGCTAAAAAAACCATGGTGGCGTGCGCCCATTGCGGCGTCCATTTGCCCCAAATCGAAGCATTGGCTGCGCCTAGTGCGGATTTGCGGTCGCAAGTGTGGTTTTGCAGCACGGAACATCGACAGTTTGGCGCTAAAAATAGCTGAATAGTTGCTTATAAACATCAACCAATGCATCACGCAGAGCAAACCCAGGATATTCCCTTAGCCCTGTTCGATAAAGGTTGGTACAGGTTCGCACGACATTTGGCATCGCCTAACTTTGGCGCTAGGCCGGCAGACACGCAGATTAGCCTGATCGTTATCCACTCCATCAGCCTGCCACCGGGACAATTTGGGGGCGACGAGGTGCAGCAGCTGTTTACCAACACCTTAGATTGGGATGCGCACCCGTATTTTGAGAAAATTCGCGACACCCAAGTTTCAGCGCACTTCTATATTCGCAGAAATGGCGAGTTGTGGCAGTTTGTGAGTTGTGATGACCGCGCGTGGCATGCGGGACAGTCCAGCTATTTAGGCAAAGACAACTGCAATGACTACTCGGTTGGCATTGAGCTGGAAGGCTTGGAAGGTGATTTCTTTGAAGCCGCGCAGTACGAAAGTTTGACCAGTGTGTGTGCTGCGCTCCAGCAAAACTACCCAATTGCGCATATGACTGGCCACGAACACATCGCACCGGGTCGAAAAACTGATCCTGGTGAAAAGTTTGAGTGGGTAAAACTGCTGCGAGCGCTGTGAAATAGTGCTTCTTTGCTATTGATTATTTGAAACAAAATTTGTGGTGTTTTTTTGTAACCAAAAAGGCGAAGACACACTACCTGTAGTGGTTTGATGTAAACTAATACACCACATATAGTGTTTCAAAGTTTTGATCACCTAGTCATCTTGGATGACTGAATGGACGTCAAAACAACCATTTCTCAAGAGACAAAGGAATTTCATCCCATGCAGCAAGCATCCGCATTTCCAGCCGCAGATCCAGCGC
>JAYUJX010000637.1:0-3407 GCA_043764955.1 Polaromonas sp. | reverse complement strand
TAACAAAATTCTGTGTGTGCGCTTGTTTTGGCGACGCACAGTAGTGAAATTAGGTTCAAACAACAAATCAACACCATTTGACTTTCAATAGTTTGTTGTCCTGCGAAAATAAATGATGTGCAACCAAACCAGAAAGTATTAAAGTACCAATAATACTTATACTGATTAACAATGGGCTCGTTACCCGCCATGGACGCTTCGTCCGTCACTTGCTGGTTATACAGCTTCATTTTATTTGCAATCAACAAATCAATGCCAATTGACATCAGCAGCCATATAGCCGCTATGTAGATGTTACTTTGATAAATGAGCGCTAGAGATATGCCGAGTCGAACGATGTAGTCCACCAAACGTGGACGCGGCACCATGAGAAATTTAGTTTTTTTAAACTCAACCCAATCACTTCGCTGTTTGTGATCGATTGCAAAATGAAGGGTATGGGTTGGCATACTGTGCTCTTATTTTAAAAAATGCTCTGCACGAACCTTGAAATTTTAAAGCTAATTAAGTGATTTATACCACGCTTTCAAATCGGAATTAACTTCAAATATGCAACGGCTCTTCCTGCATCGCCTCAATCTGCTCTTCCAGCGTGTGGATTTGTGACTTCCAGTAGTCGCTGGTCCCAAACCACGGGAAGTTGATGGGAAAGGTGGGGTCGTGCCAGCGGCGGGCCAGCCAGGCGCTGTAATGGATGAGGCGAAGGGTGCGCAGCGGCTCGATCAAGGCCAGTTCGCGGCGGTCAAAAGGACGAAATTGCTCGTAACCGTCGATCAAAGCGCTGAGTTGGGTGGTGCGCTGGCGGCGGTCGCCACTGAGCAGCATCCACAAATCTTGCACAGCGGGGCCGCTGCGGGCGTCGTCCAAGTCCACAAAATGCGGGCCACCATGGGGGGCGTCGGTCGGCGTCCACAGAATATTGCCAGGGTGGCAGTCGCCGTGCAGGCGTATCACAGATATAGCCGATGTAGCCGATGTAGCCGATGTAGCCGTATTGCTATCATTTTTAATACTTTTTTGAGGTTCATTTTTGGCTATAGCCGGCGTATTTATTGATTTATCAGCTATTAAATCAATAGCGTTTTTGCATGTTTTTTGCCACGCAGACTGCACATCCAAAGGCACCATGTCGTGGCTGAGCAGCCAGTCCATGGACTCAATGCCAAAGCTTTGAACATTCAAAGCCGGTCTGTGGACGAAAGGCCTGGCTGCGCCCACGGTGTGGATGCGGGCCAGGAAGCGGCCAACCCACTCCAGCACCTCAAAATCGTCCAATTCGGGCGGTCTGCCGCCGCGCTGGGGGCTGACGCTGAAGGCGAAACCGGCGTGGTGGTGTAAGTGTTCGCCTTGGAGTACCAGTGGGCCGACAACAGGGATTTCCGCCGACATCAGCTCAAAGCTGAAGCTGTGCTCCTCGCGGATTTGCGCATCCGTCCAGCGCTCAGGGCGGTAGAACTTGACGACGACTGAGCGCGGTGCGGCGGCGTCGCGTGCCAAACCATGCTCTAAATGCACCTGATACACACGGTTTTCGTAGGAGCTGAGCGCCGTCAAACGACCATCGCCGTACAAACCGACACTGGCGAGCGCGTCTAGCACCACGTCTGGCGTCAAGGTCTCGAAAGCGTGGCGCGGGTGGTCTAGGTTATGGTCGGGACTATGGTTTTGACTGCGGTTCATAGGGTGATTGTCATTGAATTGACACAGTGTTGCAGCATTATTCTGGTTTTTTAACTCTCTTTAAAAAGCCATAGCCATGAATACAGCCAACATGCGTCCCACCGATATTTTCAACAACGAAGACTCAAATACCTCGGCCAATCCTGATTTTGAATCGGTGCTGAACCTGCGTTTAAGCCGTCGCAACATGCTGCGTGGCGGTGTGGGTGCTGCGGGTTCTGTGCTGCTGGGCGCGGCGGGTTTGGCGGGTTGTGCCACTTCCGGCCAAGGCGCTATGACAGCGAACACGCCACTAAGCACGCTTGGTTTTACACCCGTGGCAAAGAGCATGGCTGACCTGGTCAGCGTCCCCGCTGGCTACAAAGCCGAGGTGTTTTACGCGCTGGGAGACCCTATCTTGGCGGGCGCGGCAGCGTTTAAAAACGACGGCACAGACACCGATTTTGACAAACGCGCGGGCGACCACCACGATGGCATGGAGTGGTTTAGCTTGGATGCGAACGGCAAAGCATCCAAAACCCACAGCGCACGCGGCCTGATCGCCATGAACCACGAAGCGACGACGGATGAAAAGCTGTCTTCCTTCTTCATTCACGCGGACGGCGGCACATCTGCCCTACCGCGCAAGGCGTCTGAAGTTGACAAAGAGCTGATGATTCACGGCCTCTCGGTCATCGAAGTGGCTGCGCAAGACGGCAAATGGAGCTACAAGCAAACTTCCAACTTCAACCGCCGTGTGACCACGATGTCTGAAGCCGTTATCCACGGCCCAGCGCGGGGCAGCGAGCACCTGATCACCCAATACAGCACCGACGGCACCAAAGTGCGCGGCACGCTGAACAACTGCGGCACAGGCAAAACGCCTTGGGGAACCTATGCTTCAGGCGAAGAAAACTGGTTTGGCTACTTCACACGCGACGCCAAAGACAACGCCAAACGCGGTGCGAAAGACAAAGCTGTCGCTGCGCTGAACCGCTACGGACGCAGCGCTGGTGCAGCCAGCCGCCACGGCTGGGAAAGTGCTGGCAGCAGCGACCAATACGTTCGCTGGAACAACAGCGCTATCGGTGCCAGCGCCAAAGACGATTTTCGCAATGAGATGAACACCTTCGGGTACATCGTTGAGCTGGACCCGTACAAACCAACACAAGCTTTGCGCAAACGCACGGCGTTGGGTCGCATGGGGCACGAAAACGTGACGTTTTCAAAACCCGTGGTGGGACAACCTGTGGTTGGTTACATGGGTGACGACTCGCGCGGCGAGTACATCTACAAATATGTGTCCAGCGCCTTGTGGGTGGCCAGCGATGCGGATGCTGAAGACAAACTCGCCGTGGGCGACAAATACTTGGACAAAGGCACTTTGTTTGTAGCTAAATTCAAGGCCGATGGCACAGGTGAATGGCTTGAGTTGTCGATGAAAAACCCCATCGTGGCGTTCAACCCTGACTTTGAGTTCAAGTCAGACGCTGACGTCGCCATCTTTACCCGATTGGCAGCAGATGCCGTGGGCGCGACCAAAATGGATAGGCCTGAGTGGGCGGGTGTGAACCCACGCAATGGCGAGGTCTACATCACGCTGACCAACAATGCCAACCGCACAGTGGACGGTGAATCTGGCGTGGATGCGGCCAACCCACGCGTTTACAAAGACACGAAAAACGAAGCAAAAGGCCCTAAAGAAAACAGCGGTAACGTGAACGGCCATATTGTTCGATTGGCACAAG
>JAYUJX010000636.1:0-14371 GCA_043764955.1 Polaromonas sp. | reverse complement strand
GGGTTCCGCCGTCCTAGCCGCTCAGGCTATGGGCGCAGATTTTGCCTACATTGGCTCCGCCTTCATCGCCACCGAAGAAGCCCGCGCTGCGGATGCCTACAAGCAGTCGATTGTGGACAGCAATTCAGACGATATCGTCTACAGCAACCTTTTCACGGGTGTACATGGCAACTACCTAGCACCCTCTATCCGCAACGCAGGCATGGACCCGGATAACTTGGAAGTCAGCGACCCGAGCAAAATGAACTTCGGCGGGGACAAGTCCAAAGCCTGGAAGGACATTTGGGGATGCGGCCAAGGTATTGGCGCAATCACCAAAGTGCAAACCACAGCAGATTATGTGGCGCAGTTGAAGCGCGAGTATGCGCAAGCCAAAGCTAAATTGCTATAAATTTGATGGTTTTTTAGCCAATAAATACGTTGGCTAGAAGCTATTTTAATCACCGTATTCAATAAGTTAATTCTCTTGCCTTACCCCAAAAAACACGGTACATAAAGACCGTGTAGCCAATGATGGCGGGCAGGGTAACGGCAACACCTACGAATAAAATCGTCAACGACTCGGTGGCGCTGGCAGCTTGCCAGATAGTCATGCGGTCAATCACGATATACGGGAACAAGCTGTAGGCGAGCCCGAAAAACGCCATGATGAAGATTAGCACTGTACCTGCAAATACAATCCAGCCGTAACCCGCTTGAATAATATTGGGGTTTGACAAAACGTGCTTGATGGCAAAAAATGTAGCTACGCAGACCAGCGGGATCGGTAGCAATGCAAACAACTCTGGGAACGAAAACCACTTAGCAAACACCGTGGCGCTGACCAGGGGTGTCGCCAGTGAAATACCTGCCAACGCAATACCCATGGGCCACAAAACAGCTTGCCCCCACGCGGCGGCTTGGGCTTGTAAGTTGTCGCTGGTCTTCATGATCAACCAACCCGCACCCAGCATGGCGTAGGCGGCGGGCAGTGTCAGGGCAATACCCGCGCTGAAAAGCAGGGGCCACAGCGTGTCACCAAAGCCAGTGATGTAGCTGCCCAACATCCAGCCTTGCGACGCTGCCATCACATACGAACCGATGGCGAAGATACGGTTCCAAAATGGCTTGTGGTTGATGTGCGCTTTGACCCTAAAGTCAAACGCCACACCGCGCAAAATCAAGCCAATCAGCATGATGGCGACGGGCAGGTACAAGGCTGTGAGCACCACGCCGTGCGCCAGTGGAAAGGCTGTGAGCAGCACACCCACCCCCAGTACCAGCCAGGTTTCGTTCGCATCCCAAAAAGGGCCGATGCTGGAGATCATCACGTCTTTGTCGTCGTCAAGGGCAAAGGGCAGTAAGATACCCACGCCGATGTCGTAGCCGTCCAGCACCACGTAAATCAGCAGCGCCAAACCCATCACGGCCATGAAAATCAGAGGGGCGAGGTAGCTCCAGGTTAGTTCCATATCATTGTCCTTGTGGTACCGGAATCGGTGCAATCGTATCGGTATCTGCATCGGCAAGCTTGGGCGGATGCTCAGCCATGTACTTCAGCACGCTGATGTAGGCGGCCAGCAACATCAGGTAGACCGCCAAGTAGGTTACGAACGTGACCATCACCATGGGTGATGAATGCTGGGTGACAACATCAGCCGTTTTGAGCAGGCCATACACGATGTAGGGTTGGCGACCAATTTCCGTCACATACCAGCCTGCCAGTGTTGCCACCCAGCCTGAAAATGTCATGCCCGCCAACAGATACAGCTGTGATTTGGCTAAGATTTTTTCGCAGCGCCATAAAGTCCAAGCACTGCTCCAAGCCACAGCCAACATCAAAAACCCAACTCCCACCATGATTCGGAAAGCCCAAAAAACGGGTGCCACAGGCGGGTGCTTGCCTTCAAACTCGTTGAGGCCTTTGATTTCACCCTCGGAGTCGTGCAGCAAAATCAGGCTGGCGGCTTTGGGGATTTCTACGGCGTACAAGGTTTTCTTTTCTTTTTCGCTCGGGAAGCCAAACAGTGTCAGCGGCGCACCTTTCTCGGTATGCCAAATGCCTTCAATCGCGGCAATCTTTGCGGGTTGGTGCTTCAGGGTGTTGAGGCCATGCGCATCTCCCATTAAAATCTGTAGCGGAATGGCGATGCTTGCAGCAATGATCGCCGTGTGCAGTGCCTTGCGTGTACCTGCGGTGGCGGTGCCTTTGATGATCTGCCAAGCGCTCAATCCAGCCATCAAAAACGAGGCCGTCAACATCGAAGCCAACAGCATGTGGCCAAAGCGGTAGGGGAAGGAGGGGTTGAAAACCACAGCAAACCAGTCTGTGGCAAAGAACTTGCCATCGATAATCTCGTAACCCGCTGGCGTCTGCATCCAAGAATCGAGACTCAATATCCAAAATGCCGACATCGTGGTTCCCACCGCGACGAGCACCGTTGCCAGCAGGTGAACACGCGGTGAAACGCGGTTACGCCCAAACAGCATGATTCCCAAGAAAGTCGCTTCTAAAAAGAAGGCAGTTAGCACTTCATATCCCAACAGCGGGCCAGAAATATTGCCCGTTTTCTCCATGAAGCCCGGCCAATTGGTACCAAATTGAAAACTCATGGTGATACCGGAAACCACGCCCAGAGCAAAGGTCAGGGCAAACACCTTGGTCCAGAAATAGTAGGCTTCTTCCCAAGCGTTCGATGCCGTGGTGGCGAGTCCGTTACTTTTGGTCGCCATGACGCGTATGCGAAAAAACAGCAACAGCCAGCACATCGCAATCGTGATAGTGGGGAACAGGATGTGAAAACTCATGTTCGCCGCAAATTGCAGTCGAGACAGCATCAACGTGTCCATGGTGTGTCCTTATAAATAGTTGTCAATTTATTCAGCGGCTTTAATCGGCCGATTTTCGCCCCGCGCCCGTGAGCCGGTCTTTGAATTCCAGTACTTTCGTCACTGTTGAGCCCATGCCCATCAGCTGTTTTGCTGTTTCGGGGGCAAGTTTTTGGACGTCGTCAAACCAAGTCATCAATTTGTCGATTAAGTCGTGCATCTCGCGCATGCGGGCTTGGGCATGTTGTTCCTCGCTGCTCACAGGCTCTTCCAGCAGCGCCATGCGCAGCATGGACAGTGTCGGTTCAATCTCGCGGCGGCGGCGTTCTTCAGCCAGCACTCGGAAAATCTCCCACACATCGGCGGGCGCTTCAAAGTATTCACGGCGGTCGCCGGTTTGGTGACTCAATTTAACGAGCCGCCAAGATTGCAGTTCTTTGAGCCCCATGCTGACGTTGGAGCGTGAAAACGCTAAGGTTTCGGCAATTTCATCCGCATTCAAGGCTCGCTTAGAAATAAAAATCAGCGCATAAATCTGCCCCACCGTGCGGTTGATGCCCCATTTACTACCCATTTCACCAAAATGGGCGACGAATTGGCGGTTGAGTGGCGGGAGCGAGGTGGTAGGAAAATCAGACATATACATATTTTATGGTAATTCCTGAATTTTCAGTAATTCCTGAAAACTCAGTACACTGATTTACAAGGGTATTCCCTAAATTAGCAGTCTTGCATCTTTATACTTAGTCTTTATACTGTATAAATTATCAGTAATTTTTGTGTATCTAAGTAAGCATATTTACTATAAATTAAATAGCTACTTAGGCAATAAATACGTCAGCTAGAGCCATATTTCATATGTTACGAACACTTTTTGTCGATTTCAACTCCTACTTTGCCTCGGTCGAGCAGCAAATCAACCCGGCTTTGCGTGGTCGCCCCGTTGGCGTGGTACCGGTAATGGCTGACACTTCGTGTTGCATTGCAGCCAGCTACGAGGCTAAAGCTTTTGGCATCAGAACGGGAACCAGCGTTGCGGATGCGAAGAGGCTTTGCCCTGAGATTGTGCTGATTGTGGGGCGGCACGAAGCTTATGTGGACTTTCACCAGAGGGCGGTCGCAGCGGTGGAGCGTATAGCGCCTGTGCGCCAGGTGATGAGTATTGACGAGATGGAGTGCGAGTTAACGGGGAGTTGGCGTGGGCGCGAGAAGGCGGTCAGCATTGCCGAGCGCATCAAAAAAGAGTTGATCGACACCGTGGGCGTGTGCATGCGCAGCTCGATAGGGATTGCCCCCAACACGCTGCTGGGCAAATTAGCCTCTGACATGAAAAAGCCAAATGGCTTAACGGTACTCGAGCAAGCAGATATACCCGCCAAACTCTTGCATCTCAAACCTGCGGCTATCACTGGCGTGGGGCCGCGCATGGTGCAGCGCTTGGAAAAAGCAAAAATTATCACCATGGCTGATTTGTACGCTGCGCCGCGTGATGTGCTTCACACCGTGTGGGGCGGCGTGGGCGGTACCGAGATGTATGACAAGCTGCGCGGCCAGTGGTACGAGCCGCGTGAGGTGGTGACGCGGTCTTTAGGGCACTCGCACGTGCTGCCGCCTGAGCTGCGCAATGCTGAGGGAGCCTGGAATGTGCTCAACCGCCTCACCCAAAAAGCGGCGATGCGGCTACGCAAGCAAGGTTTTTACGCGACGGGCATGAGCGTGTTTGTAAAAGGCCGGCGTATCGGCGATATGAAATCTGGCCGCCAGCGCGACACCACGTTTTGTGAAACCCAAGACACGGCTTTCTTTTTACATGTGTTGGCGAAGTTATGGAGCAAGCCTGCGGGGCAAGGTTTGATCTTGCAGCCCATGCCTTTGGCTGTGGGGATGACGTTTTTCGGTTTGGTGCCTGCGGCTCAACATACGCCGACTTTGTTTGAAGCACATGAGGGCGACGCAACAACAGCGTTAAAAATGAACCGTAGCCGCTTGTCAGCCGCTGTGGACCGTATCAACCGCTTGTACGGCAAAAACGCTTTGTATTACGCCAGTGCCCATGGTGCGCTAGACAACGCGCCCATGCGGATTGCTTTTACGCGGATTCCGGATATTGAGACGGAGCGCTGAGTCGTGCAATAAGTAAATCAAGGGAAAACACTGAGACAGAAGATAAAAACTGTATACAAAAAATAACGAAAGCACCGCAATATAAAAATATTTGCCTTATTTTGCTGGTTTAGAGCTAGAAAATAGAAAATTGGCATATTTATTGCATAAAAACATCATCATTTGCTAGGAGCTTTGACATGACATCTTTTAAAAGAACATTTTTGAAGCACACCTTGGCCATGCCGCCGTGAGCGTGTCTGCCCTGCTCGGCATGGGTGCAGCCAGCGCACAAAGCGGTTTGGATGATGTGATGAAGGCCAAAGAAATTAAAATTGGCATTCCCACCGATTTCCCTCCTTACGGCTTTGTGGGCACAGACCTCAAGCCACAAGGTTTGGATATTGATATGGGTCTGTACATCGGCCAAAAGCTGGGTGTGAAGGTGGAGTTAGTGCCAGTCAGCAGTGCCAACCGCATCGTCTATCTACAGACTAAAAAAGCTGATCTCGTTATTTCTACCCTGGGTAAAAACCCATAACGCGAGCGCGTGATCGACTTTACCGTCGCTTACTCACCGTTTTTTCAGGCGGTTTTTTGCAGCTAAATCGCTTAGCATCAAAAGCTTTGCCGATTTGGCCGGCAAGAGCGTGGGTGTGACGCGTGGTGCGATTGAGGATCAAGAACTGACCAAACTCGCCCCCAGTGGCACGGATGTAAAGCGTTATGAGGACAACAACGCGACAGATTCTTCCTTCGTTGCGGGTCAAGTGCAAGCCATTGCCACAGGCGCATCGGTTGCAGGCAATATGATGGCCAAAAACCCGCAATTGTCAACAGAGTATAAACGAGGTGATTGCCATCATCGGTAAAAGCGGTTCGGGTAAAAGCACGCTTTTGCGTTGCATCAACGGTTTGGAGGTGTTTCAAAGCGGGCATCTCACAGTAGACGGCAAACCTCTGATACATGAAAACGCCCAAGCCATGCGTGAGTTGCGGCAGCGCGTGGGCATAATGTTTCAGAGCTTTAACCCGTTCCCGCATCTCACTGTGGGCAAAAACGTGATGCTGGCCCCCAAGTTGGTCAAGTTAACGGATGCTGCAGCCGGCGAAGCGCAAGCGCGCAAGTTGCTGGAGCGTGTGGGTTTGGCCGAGAAATACGAGGCCTATCCCGATCAGATCTCAGGTGGGCAACAGCAGCGTGTGGCCATTGCGCGTGCCTTGGCTATGCAGCCGGCGGTATTGCTGTGTGACGAGATCACCTCCGCGCTCGACCCCGAGCTGGTGGGTGAGGTGCTGCGCGTGGTGGAGAGTCTGGTCATTGAGGGCATGACCCTGCTCATGGTGACGCATGAGATGAGCTTTGCCCGCAAAGTCAGCGACCGTGTCATCTTCATGCACCAAGGTTGTGTACATGAGATGGGGCCACCACAAGAGCTGTTTGCGAACCCTAAGACGCCAGAACTCCAGCAGTTTTTGGCGAGCCTGAACGATTAAAGCTCAGGCGACTTAATTTAACAAGTCGCTCAGGCTGCGTGCAATCACCTTGGTGGCCCGACGCAGGTCTTCCAGGTTCAAGTGCTCATCCGCACGCTTGGCGTTGGACTCCAACACCGTGCGCGGCCCGGCACCGTAGATCACACCGGGAATACCCGCTTCGCAAAACAAGCGCACATCGGTGTACAGCGGTGTGCCCATAGCGGGGATAACTTCACCAAACACGGTTTGACCGTGTTTTTGAATCGTATCCACCAACGGTTTATTCCCCGCTAATGGCTGCATGGCGTTAGCCAAAAGCATTCGTTTCACGTCGACGCTGATGCCCGCTGTCTGTGCGGCTGTGTCCGCAATGATCTTGCGAAGCGTTGCTTCTACTTCAGCCGGGTTTTCTTCTGGAATCATGCGGCGGTCGAGTTTGAAGCTCACGCGCCCCGGGACGACGTTGGTGTTGGTGCCGCCTTCAATCATCCCTACGTTGAGGTAGGGGTGGGTGATGCCTTCAACCTCGGAGTTGATCTGCTTGTACAGCGCGTTTTGCGCATACAAGGCGTTCAAGATGTGCACAGCCGCCTGCATGGCATCGACGCCTGAATCAGGAATGGCCGCATGCGCCATCTTGCCGTGAACCGTCACCTCCATCTGCAGACAGCCATTGTGTGCGGTGATGACCTGGTAGCTAAAGCCTGCGGCAATCATCAAATCGGGGTGGATGATTTTGTGTTTTAGCAACCACGCCGGGCCGACCTCGCCACCAAATTCTTCGTCATAAGTGAACAGCAATTCCACACTGCCTGTCGTTGGTTTAGCGACAGCTTCCAAGGCGCGAACTGCAAAGGCATAGGTAGAAAAATCACACTTGCTTACAGCTGCAGCGCGGCCATAGATGTTGCCGTTGTCAATTTCACCGCCATACGGGTCATATGTCCACCCTTCGCCGGGGGGAACGACATCGCCGTGGGCGTTGAGCAAGATGGTTCTTCCTTTGCCGTTCGCTGCACCATACTTGCGCCGAACCACCAAGTTGGTGATGGACTGCAAACCGGCAGCGTGGACTTCTGCAGTTGGCACCGCGTGTTTCTCAGCTTCAAAACCAAAGTTATGCAGCAGCTCAGCGGTGCGCTCAGCATGCGGTGAATTGTTACCGGGCGGGGTGTCGGTTGGTACTTGAATCAGTGCCTGCAAAAAGCGGACTTGCTCGTCAAAGTGAGCGTCAATCCATGCGTCTAGTTGGTCGTACATTGTAATAGTGGGTCATTGAGAAGGCGAAGTAAGTATCAAAGTTCAGTGAAATTCAGCAGATAGCTGATGCATGAATTGTGTGAATGCTTCTACGGCGAGTTGCATGTCATCGTTGGTGCTTGATTCCAGCGGGTTATGGCTGATGCCCGAGTTTTCTCCGCGTACAAAGAGCATGGCTTGTGGCATCACTTCGTGGAGTTTCATGGCATCGTGGCCAGCGCCGCTGGGCATGCGGTGCAAAGGAACCCCCAAGCTGTCCATGGCTTGTTCCCAGCGCTGTTGCCAAGCCGGGGCGCTAGGAGCTGCAGCAGCACGCATGGTTTCTTCCAGCGTGCAGCGCACTTGCCGGCGCTCACAAATGGCTTTGAACTGGGCCAGGATGTCGTTGACCATGGCATCGCGCTGCGTATTGGTCGGTGCGCGCATGTCCAACGTGAACTGGCAGCGTCCGGGGACGACATTGGTCGAACCGTTGGGCACCAGAAGTTGCCCGACCGTGGCAACCGAATCGCCGTCTTGCGTTGCACGCTGTTCAGCAAACAAGATCAACTCGGCCACAGCCGCTGCTGCATCCGAGCGCCTGTTCATGGGCGTGGTGCCCGCATGGCAGGCGGTGCCAATCACCTCACACGCGTAGCGCACGCTGCCGTTGATGGAGGTGACGATGCCTAGTGGAATGTTCAGCTCATTGAGCACAGGCCCTTGCTCAATATGTACTTCGACAAAACCCAAATAGTCTTCAGCCTGTCGTTTGATTTTAGGAATATCATCCACACACAAACTAGCATGCTGCATGGCTTGCCGCATGGTGATACCGTCCGCATCCTGCTGATCCAGCCAGGCGGGATCGAATTGACCGATGAATGCGCCAGAGCCCAGAAATGTTGCCTTGTACCGCTGGCCTTCTTCTTCTGCAAAACCAACCACCTCAATATGAAACGGCAATCGTTTGTTTTGTCGTTTGAGTTCACGTACGCAGGCCATAGCCACAAAAATGCCCAAGCGGCCATCGTACTTGCCACCGTTGCGCACGGTGTCGTAGTGGCTGCCGGTGAGCAATGTTTTTGCGGTGCTGTTTGCTGCGTGATCGCTTGAAAGATAACGCCCCACCACATTCCCCACTGCGTCGATGCTGACTTCGTCAAATCCGCAATCATGCATCCAGTGAGATATACGCTGCGCACATGCGCGATGCGCGTCGGTCAGGTAGGTCACGGTCAATTGCTTCAGCTCAGCATAACCAGGGTCGGTGTGCGCGCTCAGCTTCTCCTGCCAATCCCACACATCGTTGCCCAAGCTGGGGCTAATACCAAACTTGTCGTTCAAGCGAATCTCTGCAATGCGGTGGATCTGGCGCAAGCACTCCTGCAGTTCAAACTGCGGGTGGTTTTGCAAACGGCGTTCAAACGTTTCCAGGATGACGGATTTGGACAAACCAGTCCCGCGGGCGCCTCGTACTGCCAAAATAAAAGGAAAGCCGAACTTGGCTTGATAGGCGGCATTGAGTTCGGCAATCTTGACCAGTTCGTCTGGCGTGCATTGGGTTAAACCAGCTTTTGATTGCTCGTTGGTCGATTCCGCCGTGAGCGTCTGGTTTTGCATGGCTTTGCCCGCCAGTTCTGGATGCGCGCGTATCAAGTTCTTTTGGGCGTCCACGCCAGCCGCTTCCAGCACCTGTACCAAGCTGTATTTCAAATGTGCCAACGAGCGAAATGGCCGTTGCGATAAAGCCTGCTCTGCTATCCAAGGCGAGTGTTCGTATACGCCGTCCAGTATTTGCGTGGCTTCGGCAGATGATGCGTTGTTGAGCGCTTGCAAAGTTAAAGTCGTCATGGGCGGTTCAGGTAAGTCATCATGGGTTAGGCTTGAACGGATGTGTTTGTTTCCAATGCCGCGCAATATCCAGGCGTCGGCAAATCCACACCTGGTTGTGCGCTTGCACGTAATCCAAAAACCTCTGCAAAGATTTCATCCGCCCCGGCCGCCCCAACAGGCGGCAATGCATACCAATGCTCATCATCTTGGGTGCGTTCAAATCTTGCGGGTCGCCCTCGGCATACAACACATCAAAGCTGTCTTTGAGGTAGGTGAAAAAGTCGTCACCCTGTGCAAAACCTTGTGCCGAGG
The DNA here is from genome assembly GCA_043764955.1 of Polaromonas sp. Lineage (GTDB taxonomy): Bacteria > Pseudomonadota > Gammaproteobacteria > Burkholderiales > Burkholderiaceae_C > Aalborgiella. The sequence goes on along the minus strand of JAYUJX010000636.1, from coordinate 4,594 downwards.
CAAAACGCATGTCATTGGTGTCCAGGGTGTAGGGCACGATGAGCTGTGGCACCACTTGGCCATCGGTCTTTTGCACCTGCATCCAAAACGGCAGATCGTCACCGTAATAGTCGCTGTCATATTCAAAGCCACCGTAGTCGGCCACCAATCGCCGCGTATTCGGGCTGTCACGGCCGGTGTACCAGCCCAGCGGGCGCTTGCCGGTCAGCTGGCTGATGATGTCCATGCCCACACGCATGTGTTCGCGTTCGATAGTTTCATCGACGTTTTGGTAGCTGATCCAGCGCCAGCCGTGGCAGGCAATTTCATGCCCCAGTTCTTTGAACGCGGCGGTCAACTCAGGGTGACGTTGCAGCGCCATGCTGACGCCAAACACGGTCAGTGGCAGGCCACGCGATTCAAACTCACGCAAAATCCGCCACACGCCCGTCCGCGAGCCATATTCGTAAATGCTCTCCATGCTTTGATGACGCGCTGGAAATGCGCTGGCATTGAACATTTCTGACAAAAATTGTTCAGAGGTCGCATCGCCATGCAAAACAGAGTTTTCACCGCCTTCTTCGTAATTGAGGACGAATTGCAGGGCGATGCGCGCAGCATTTGGCCAAGCGGCGTGCGGCACTTCGCGTCCATAACCGACCAAATCGCGAGGGTAGGGTTGCGTGCTGTCGTAGGTCTTCGTAGTCATGGTGCTGGTCTCAGTCCTTCAAATCCAAACCAGCTAAAACGCTTTCTAAGTGCGTTTGCATGAGCTGTTTCGAAAGATTGACATTGCGGTCAGCAATCGCTTGCAGAATATCGACATGTTCGTTGTGTGAATGCCCCGCTGCATGCTCAGATTGGTACAGCAGCGTGATGAGGGAGCAGCGTGAGATCAAATCCTGCAGTGACTGCGCCAGCACCTCATTGTCCAGCAGTTCGGCCATCAAGACATGAAAATCGCCCAGCAGCTCGGTTCGGTTAGCTGCATCTGCGCCATGCACCGCCGCCGCTTCAACCTTGATGTGCGCACGCAGCACCTTGATTTTTTGGGGCGTGATGCAGGCGATCAGCGACTCCAGCATGGCTGATTCCAAAATCATGCGCACCGCAAACACCTCCCGCGCCTCTTTGCTGGAGGGGGCGGCCACAAACGCACCACGCGCTTGCTCAATGCGGATCAAATGCTTTTGCGACAATTGGTAGAGCGCCTGGCGCACCAGTGTGCGCGACACACCAAATTGATCAGCAATATGCTGTTCTTTTAGTTTCTCGCCTGGCTGTAGCCGATGTTCAATAATTGCTTTGGTTAAAGCTTGAACAATATGATCGGTACTTGAAACCCCTTTGTCATTTGCGACATGTGAAGGCTGCGCTTGTGGAAAGATTAGCAATTTGGCAGAAGTCATGGCAAAATTGTATACAGTTTTTAAATGATTAGGAAAATAAATGGGACTTTCCACACACGTGCTCGATACCATGCATGGCTGCCCTGCCGCAGGCATGGGCGTGAAGTTGTATCAGATGACGGCAAATGCGACCCAAGCTGGCTTGATCAAAGCCTTGACCTTGAATGCTGATGGCCGCAACCCAGATGGGCTCTTGCTTGATCACCATGGCTTGAAAGTTGGTGCGTACCGCTTGGTGTTTGAGGTTGCGGCTTATTTCAAGATGCAGGGTGTTGACTTGCCAGAGCCCAATTTTTTAAACTTGGTGAGCATTGACTTTGGTATTGCACATGCCGATCAGCACTACCATGTGCCCCTGTTGGTTAGCCCTTGGAGCTATTCAACATATCGTGGCTCTTAGCATTTAGTAAAGTAAACAACATGGAATCATACTTATTAGACTGGGCAAACCTGTTGTTACGCTGGGTGCATGTCATCACGGCGATAGCTTGGGTGGGCTCGTCGTTTTACTTTGTTTTTTTGGACAACAACCTGTTGCGCCCTAAATCGCCCGATTTGTTGGAAAAGGGCGTGGATGGTGCGATGTGGGCCGTGCATGGCGGCGGTTTTTACAACCCGCAAAAGTACATGATCGCGCCCAAAGTCATCCATAGCAAGCTGCATTGGTTTTATTGGGAAAGCTACAGCACCTGGCTTTCGGGTTTCGCGCTGTTCACGGTGCTGTATTTGTACAACGCCTCGACTTATTTGATCGACAAATCGCTGATGAACTGGTCACCCAGTGCGGCGGTGGGGGTGGCATTGTCGTTTTTAGTTGTGTTTTGGATGGTGTACGACGCAGTTTGTCAGCTGTTTGGCTTTCGCAAAAACGGTGAATTGATCGTCGGTGTGCTGATGCTGGGCGTGGTGACATTTGCCTCTTGGTTGGCCTGTCATTGGTTTGCGGGACGTGCCGCTTTTTTACTGGTAGGAGCGATGGTCGCCACCGCCATGAGTGCCAACGTCTTTTTCTGGATCATCCCCGGGCAGCGCAAAGTGGTTGCCGCCATGACCAGCGACAAACCCTATGACGCCAAAGCCATGGCCATCCACGGCAAGCGCGGCAAGCAGCGCAGCGTGCACAACACCTATTTCACACTGCCCGTGCTGTTTGCCATGCTCAGCAACCACTACAGTTTTACCTACACGCACCCGCAAAATTGGGTGATTTTGGTGTTGATGATGTTTGCAGGCGCTGCCATTCGCCAATATTTTGTGATGCGACACGGCTACAAACATGGCCGCAGCGGCAACCCGTGGCCGTATGCAGCGGTAGGCGTGGTGGTGATTGTGGCGGTAATTGCGTGGTTGGCACCGAATCCGAATGCGCCTGCGGCTGCCGCCTCCTCAACGTCAGCCGCAGTGGCTGCTTCTACGGTCACAAACCTTCCGGCTACACCAGCAGTGTTGAAGGTCATTGAGCAGCGCTGCCTCATGTGCCACGGCGAGCAGGTTCAGATGAAAAATGTGCGGCTGGACTCACCTGAAAACCTGCAAAAGCACATGGCCATGGTCTACCAGCAGGTGGTGGTGACCAAGCAAATGCCTATGAATAATTCCACAGGTATCACCTCTGAAGAGCGCCAAATCATTGCCGATTGGGCAAAACCTTAATTCACGTTGTTCTAACCCACTAAACCGCGGCAAACCGAGCATTTTTAAGCCAGACTGGCTAAAATGGATGTTAGCCATTGTTTGACATTTATAAAGGTTTCCATGAGCCAAGTCACCAACTCCGTCCGCTTTGTGCTCGACGGCAAAATCGTTGAAGCCCAGGGCGCACGCCGCACCACCACGGTGCTAGATTACCTGCGCGAGCAACTGCACCGTACCGGCACCAAAGAAGGCTGCGCCGAAGGTGATTGCGGCGCTTGCGTCGTGCTGGTGGGTGAGCTGAACGCAGCGGGCACCGGCGTGGACTACGTGCCAACCAACAGCTGCATGCAACTGTTGCCCTCCTTGGACGGTAAATCCATCAAAACCGTTGAAAGCCTGAAACGCGCTGACGGTACGCTGCACCCCGTGCAGGTGGCGATGGTGACCTGCTTTGGCTCGCAATGCGGCTTCTGTACACCGGGCATTGTGATGAGTTTGACCGGTTTGGTACAAACCAACACCTGCCCGACCAGAACCGAAATCAACGACTCCTTGAGCGGCAACCTGTGCCGCTGCACCGGCTACAAGCCCATCATCGACGCCACGTTGCAAGCCTGCACCGCTGCCCCTGAGCGCTTGAAGTTGGAAGACAGCGCCGACATCGCCCTGCTGAAAGACATCCGCCGTGCCGATGTGCCAATCTACAACCTGGACGGCGATATCGTCGTACAACCTGTCGTTCGCACCCGCAAAGGTAACGAGTTTGTCGCCCCCGCCACCGTGGCTGAAGTGGCCGATTATTTGGTCAAACACCCAAATTCAACACTGTTAGCGGGCAGCACGGAGATTGGTTTGCAGGTCAACAAGCAGTTCACCCGCCCCGACAACATCGTCTATTTAGGCAACGTCGCCGAACTCAAAGCCATCACATCTAAAGCAGGTATGTGGCATATAGGTGCAGCTGTTTCGTTGACGCAAGTTCAAAATCTGATCGGTGATGCCTATGCTGACTTTGCCGAAGTGCTGCGCCGTTTCGGTTCCCCGCCCATCCGCTCCACCGCCACCCTAGCGGGCAACATCGCCAACGGCTCGCCCATCGGAGACTCCATGCCGTGTTTGCTGGCTTTGGATGCAATGTTGAACCTGCGCCGTGGTGACAAAACCCGCCAAGTTGCCCTAGAAAACTTCTACACCGGCATGAAGAAAAACGTGCTGCAAGCTGGCGAATTCATCGAAGCCGTGCTTTTGCCGCAACCCAAAGCGGGTAGCCACTTTCGAGCCCACAAAATCAGCAAACGTTTCGACCAGGATATTTCAGCCACCGTCTGCGCTTTGAGCTACGAGCTGGTGGGCGGCAAGTTCAACAACGTCAAACTCGCCTTCAACGGCTTGGCACCCTACCCCTGTCGCGCTCCTAAATTAGAAGCAATACTGGAAGGAAGTACGCCGGCTGGTGTGCAAAATGAACCTCTTGACGCCGCCATCACCGCCAGTTTCACCGCCCGCGACGGTTTGCGCGCGACCTGGGCGTATCGCTCCTTGGTCGCCCGCAATCTGGTGATGCAGTTTGT
>JAYUJX010000635.1:0-3427 GCA_043764955.1 Polaromonas sp. | reverse complement strand
AGGCTGAAAACGAAGCTCGCAAAACGGCCTTTGCCGATTGGTGTGTCGATGAAGACATGATGCGCGCCGCCAAACCCGACGCCTTGTTTATGCACTGCTTGCCAGCGCACCGTGGCGAAGAGGTGGAAGCCGACGTCATCGACGGGCCACAGTCTGTGGTGTGGGAAGAAGCCGAGAACCGCCTGCATGTGCAAAAAGCGCTGATGGAGTATTTGCTGTTAGGGCAAGTCGTCTAATTCGCTGTCGCGTTGGGCACTGCAAGGACGCTAACTCAAACTTATCATAGACGCTTGTTTGTAATCTCACTGCAGAAAGCGCCTTATGTCTACTCTCGCCACCTTAGTTAACCATCAAATTCGTCTCGCAGCCCGCCCAGTAGGTTTACCCACACGTGAGGGCTGGAGCTTCACCGAAGAACCCATTACAGAACCTCAAGACGGTGGCGTTGTCGTCAAAACCTTGTCCCTGTCACTAGACCCCGCCATGCGCGGCTGGATGAACGAGGGTAAGAGCTACATTCCACCTGTCGGAATTGGTGAAGTCATGCGGGCTGGCGGTGTGGGCAAAATCATTGCGTCCAAAAACAAAGATTTTGCTGTGGGCGACTACGTTTCTGGCGGCTTGGGCGTGCAGGAATATCTGCAAGTGCCTGCAGACCAGATCAAGCGCAGCGGTTTGGTCAAAATCGATTTATCGATTGGCTCCGTCAACCAATGGCTCAACGTGCTGGGCATGCCGGGCATGACGGGTTATTTTGGTTTGATGGACGTGGGGCAACCCAAAGCGGGCGAAACTGTCGTCGTCTCAGGCGCAGCCGGTGCGGTTGGCCAAACTGTCGGTCAAATGGCCAAAATCAAAGGTTGCCGCGTGGTCGGCATCGCCGGCGGCAAAGCCAAATGTGACTGGGTGGTGAATGAACTCGGTTTTGACGCCTGCATAGACTACAAAGCCGGCCCTAGCGCTGTCAAAGACGGCCTCAAAGAACACTGCCCCAAAGGGGTGGATGTCTACTTTGACAACGTAGGCGGCGAGATTTTGGACACCGTGCTGACCCGCATCAACATGAAGGCCCGTATCATCATTTGCGGTGCGATCAGCCAGTACAACAACACAACCGCTGTGCAGGGCCCGAAAAACTACCTCAGCCTGCTGGTCAACCGTGCCCGTATGGAAGGCATTGTCGTGTTTGACTACGCATCACGCTACCACCTGGCGGTTGCGGAGATGGCCGGCTACCTAAAAGATGGCCGCATGAAGAGCAAGGAAGACGTGGTTGTGGGGTTGAACACTTTCCCAGAGACGCTGATTAATCTTTTCAACGGTAGCAACTTTGGCAAGCTGGTGTTGCGGGTGGCAGAGGATTGAAGTAGCGCTCTACAGTTGCAAAAAATCATGGGGTACTCAACACAGTATCCCATAAACCAACACTATCATTCATACGTCTATACATACCCGTGTATTCCAAACTCGCGTCTTCATACCGTTTAAATTTATACACCGCGTCATTCATCAGCCCATCGTTGAACACGCCCAAACTTACCAGCAACTCAAAATCGCGTTGCCCCAAACCCGTCACTTTTTGAAACAAAGCAGGTTCTAATTTGGTAATCACGTCTTTCAAGCTGCGTTCACGAAAATCCGATAGGTACATAAACACCGGCACGCGCGTGGCGAATTTAATCAGCTTGTCCTGAATTTGCTTGCGTGCGGACTTCATCTCTTTCTCTGTTTCAGTTAATTCCTTTTTCTCTTTGGCGCTTAAATCTTCATTGTTGGCTTTTTCTTTGGCTTTTTTAACCGCTTCAGATTTGTTGATGATGGTTTCAATGTCCTGGTTCAGACTGCGAAAACCTTCTATGCTCATCAATGCTTTCATCGCCGCTTCGCTGTTCATCAGCTTTTGCAATGTAGCGTTATCCACATTCACCAATAAAGCGCTTTCCCAACGTCGTGCCAGCAACGTCGCCGTCGTACCGCTCATCGCCATGTCCAGAATACCTGCCGCGTCGATTTGCTTCATGCTGCTGCCATCGTAAGCAAGCACAGGTAAAAACTTCACAAATTCTGCCACCTTCGCCTCGGGGTTGCTCTCATCCACATTGAGCCGACAACTGTAATCCGCAATCTGGCGCAGCGCACGGTCGGGCGCAAAGTCAAACACATAGCATTCGTTTTTGACAATCAACTCGTTGTTGGGGTCGGTCGCATCATGTCCACGAATCACCCACGGCGTTTGCACACGAAATGCCGCTTGAAAATATGTTTCAGGGCTTGTCACATTGCGCAGCATCAAAATCCCCGTCCACGGCGCTACCGACACCCCCGTGGTGAGTTTGCCGCAAGACAAGGTAATGGATTTGGTATTTAAACCATTGCCCAGCGCACGCTGCACTGGCGGTAGCGCCGCCACGCCAATGCCCGCCGCACTGCCTGCGGCCACCACCACGGTGTAATCGTGATAAAACTTATTTTGTTTTTGTGCAATGAGGTTTGCCATGGCATGGCATGCTGCTACCGTGGGCAAAAACCAAAACGTATGTGACAAAGCGTTGAGTAAGCGCACATCGGCAAAAGGCATCGGCGGTTTTTCTGCGCCAAGCTTCAAATTATCCACCGTGGTTTCTGACATCGCCCCACGGATTAAGTCCAACCATTTTTGCACTTCATTGTCGTATTTGAATTTAGCATCGCCAGCCTCGCCAGTTGCCTTAAAAAACTCATTCAAATCAAATTCATCAAATTCGCCTTTCAGCGCCACATCACGTATGCTGGGCGGCAACTGATACGTGAGCATGACCATGCGCGGCAAGGCGGCATAGGGGTTTTTGCCTTGCTTTTCTTCAGCCCATGCCGCTTTGGCGCGTTGTTCGTCCGAGTACGTCCAGTTAAAAATCTGTTCCTCAATAAACTCCCCCGATGCAATCGCCCGAAACGGCGTGCCCGATAGGTACAAATAATGCCCGGTGGTAATCGGCATATTGGCTTCGTCAAAATAATCCACCTCGCCCAGCTCTGCCGCAACTGCCGTTTTACTCTCATCGCTGTGGTCAAATAATTCTTTGGCAGATTCGCGCCACGCACCATAGTGGTACTCATCAAATACCACGCAATCCCAATTCGTGGTGTGTACCCATTCATTTTTAGCCTTGATGCCGCCCACATCGTTTTTGCCCAAATAATCCTGGAATGAGCCAAAACACACCAGCGGGTTTTGCTTGTTTTTATTAGTACTCGCCTGCTCAAACGTCAAATCCGTGTTGCGTGATATAAATTGCCAGCCCGCAAAATCCACATGATTAGCCAAATCCTCCGCCCACGCATTTTGCACGGCGGGCTTAAAGGTCAAAATCAAAATTTTCTTCCATCCCTTTTGCTTCGCCAGTTGATAGGTCGCAAAGGTTTTGCCAAAGCGCATTTTGGCATTCCA
>JAYUJX010000634.1:0-3435 GCA_043764955.1 Polaromonas sp. | reverse complement strand
AGCAAGCGCGTCAAAACTGGCGTTGTCATTTTGATGGTTGCAGAACGGTGCGCTTTGGCAATCGAACTCCAAACAGGACCCAAACCTTGGCGTTTTTTGGCAGAAATGAAGTGTAATTCAGCAAATTTCAAGAAAGACAGCCGCGTTTCAATCGAACGCTGCACCAAATCGCGCTGATACGAATCAACCGCATCCCACTTGTTGATGGCAATCACCACCGCACGGCCGCTTTCTAAAATGTAGCCTGCTATGTGGGCGTCTTGGTCCGTCACGCCCTGCTCCGCGTCAATCAACAGCAAAACGACGTTAGCGGTCGCAATGGCTTGCAGGGTTTTTACAACGGAAAACTTCTCAATCGCCTCAAAAACTTGGCCTTTGCGGCGCAAACCGGCTGTGTCAATCAACTCAAAAAGCTGTCCATCGCGCTCAAAAGGCACAGAAATAGCATCGCGCGTGGTACCTGGCATGTCAAAAGCGACCAAGCGCTCTTCGCCCAACCAAGTGTTGATCAAGGTAGATTTACCCACATTGGGACGACCTGCTACTGCAAGTTTGATAGCACCGTTGTCAATCTCTTCTTCGGCTTCAGGCGCACCCACTTGCAGCGTGTGGAATGCCAAGTCAACCAATTCACGCGTGCCCTGACCGTGCGAAGCAGAGATACCGTGCACATCGCCCAAGCCCAGTTCAAAGAACTCACCCAATTGGTGGCTGTTGGTCATGCCTTCGGCTTTGTTGGCTACCAAGAGGCAGGTTTTACCCAGTTTTCGTAGGTATTTGGCAATGTCGTGGTCTTGTGCGCACACGCCAGAACGAGCGTCGAGCATGAAGATGACCACATCCGCCTCCGCCACAGCTTGGCGGGTTTGTTTCGCCATTTCTTTGTAAATACCGGTTTCGGCATCCGGCTCGAAACCGCCGGTGTCGATGACGATGTATTCGAGTTTGCCCTGCTTGCCGTTGCCGTAGTGGCGGTCACGCGTTAAACCTGCAAAATCGGCAACGATAGCGTCGCGCGTTTTGGTCAAACGGTTGAATAAGGTCGATTTGCCAACATTCGGGCGGCCAACAAGGGCTAATACTGGTTTCATGTTTTTATTATTTTTGTGTGCAAAGAACTTCTACAGCCGAGTGATGGCAAGCCGTCAGGAAGGGTTACCGAATTTCTAGCAATTTTACTAAAGCAATTCTGGCCTACTTTGCTATTTTACTCTGCCTTACTCAAGCTCACGCAATCTTACTCAGCGATGAACCCAAAAACACCGCCATTGCGTGTCACCACCACCAGCGTGTTGCCGACAACCACTGGCGCGGCGGCCATGGCAGAGCCGTCCGTCGTCATGCGGTTCAGTGGTGAACCGTCAGTTTTAGACAGAAAATGCACCAATCCTGTGCTGTCGCCCACGGCAATCGCTTGGTCCAACACGGCTGGGGCGGACAAATTGCGGTTGAGCAACTGCTCCGTCTGCCACAAGCGTTCACCATTGACGCGGTTCCAAGCGATGACTTTGCCATCCGCTTCAGCGCCAAACAAAGTGCGAGCGTCGCCCCGAACGCCTTCCTGCCCCACGGCGGGCTTGGTCCACAACAAATTACCACGCAAGGTGTTAACGCAGCCAACACTGACGCGGTAAGCCCGTGCGCACACAACCTCGCTATTGTTTGATACAAGACCTACCAGATCGACCAAACGCTCAATCTCATTGGCGCCCCGCGCAGTAGCAATAGGTGTGCTCCATCGGACGTTACCGTCCAGCGGGTTGACACCCAGCAAACGACCCGAAGCGCTGGACACCAAGGTGTCCGACACCATCAACAAAACACCAGATTGGCGCAAAGTCAAAGCCTCGGCTGACTTCTTCTGTGACCACAGTTTTTTGCCATCTGCCAATTCAAAGGCAGAAATCGCACGATCAGCACCCAAAACAAACACTTTGCCGGCAGCAACCAAGGGCGCGGTATAGCTTGAAGCACCCAATTTTTGTCGCCAAACTTCGCGCCCCTTATCAAATGTGATCAATTCGTTTGAAGTCGTGACTACTGCCGCGAAGCCAGCATCAGAGCCAACGCCCGCCGCCAGCGCTTTGCCAGCCTGTGCGCGCCACAATTCACGTCCGCTTGCAGCATCAAAACTTGCCACAACGCCATCACCACTTGCTATATTAATAGCAGCACTATTGGCAGTATTTACGCTGTCTACAGCAATATCTAAAGGGAAATTAACAGCACCCACACGCGCCGTCCATGCCAAGCGAACACCTAGCTTTGACGCATTGGTTGCAAGCTCAGCCGGCTTGGCTTTGTCACCACCGCCTGCGCAGGCAACCAACAAGCCAGCAGTTAAGCAGACCGCTGCTCGGCTAGCTGCTCTAAGGACGGCGTCGCCCATTTTCATTTCTTCTGCTCCGCCGCCGCATCCTTAGCTGCTCCATCTTTAGCTGCCACCTCGGTCACAGGGTTTGTAACTGGATCACCACCCAAAGCATTCAACTTAACTTCGACCAAACGGCGGTAAGCTGATTTATCGTCAAAACCTTTGTATGCTTTGACGTATTCAGCTTTCGCTTCTGCAGGTTTGCCCTGCAAAGCCAGTACATCGCCACGACGGTCAGCCGCCATAGCTTCAAATTCTTTGGGGTAAGTGCCTGACAATTGCTTTATAGCTTCGTCATAGCTTTTACCCTCAATCAACGCACTCGCCAAACGCAGCTTGGCAATGGCTTGGTAGCCGATATCTGATGATTTTTCTGCAACAGTCGCTAGGGCTTTTTTGCTGGCATCCAGATTGCCTTTTTCGTAAAACATCTTGGCCGCCAGTAGACCAGCTTGCTGTGCGTATGGGTTAGAGCCGAATTTGGCATTCATGTCAGACAACGCACGTTCAACCTTGGCCACATCGCCTGTGGCAATGCTGCGCTCAATCTCGTCAAACATGGCGGAAGCCTGTGTGACCTGGCTGCGCTGCCAGTATTCGTAAGCATTCCAAGCAGCAAAAGTGCCCAAAACTGCAATCAAGACCCAAGTAATGAGGTTGCCGTACTGGCTCCAAAAATGCTTGAATTGGTCTAATTGTTCTTGTTCTTCTAGGTCGAGATGGTTTGCCATAAAAATACTTAAATTACTTATTGATTAAAAATTGGAGGTGGATTGCTTGATACGAGTCTTGAAGCTTAAATCTTTTTAACTCAAACCAGCAAGGTTTTCGCCCACGATTCTACGGATTGTAAAGACTGCAGCGTTTGTGCGCCCTGCCCGTCGCGTAAAGATTTCACCGCCACCTGATGTTTAGCTAACTCTTCAGCGCCAAATACCAAGGCATAACGTGCGCCGCTAGCATCTGCTTTTTTGAATTGACTTTTCATGACGCCGGCTGCACCATCTGCAGTGGCATGCATTTGCACGCTGATACCCTGTGCCCTCAGCTGCTGCAGCACA
>JAYUJX010000633.1:0-3452 GCA_043764955.1 Polaromonas sp. | reverse complement strand
GGCTGAGCTCAAGTGTCGATAGTTGCAAGAGCCGAATCGATTGCTGTAGCTGAGGTGTCAGCGACAAATGCTGCGACGTACGTAAAGAAAGCCCTTGTTTCACATAGCCCTTGCATCACATCGAGAAATTTTCGCCAAGATACACGCGACGCACTTCTGCGTTGGCGATGATATTGGCGGGTGTGCCTTCAGCCAGCACTTGGCCGTCACTGATGATGTAGGCATGGTCACAAATACCCAAGGTTTCACGCACATTATGGTCGGTGATGAGCACACCAATACCTTTTGATTTTAAAAAGGTGATGATTTTTTGAATCTCAATCACCGCAATCGGGTCGATACCAGCAAACGGCTCATCCAGCAAAATAAAACGTGGCTGTGTGGCCAAAGCGCGGGCGATTTCAACACGACGGCGTTCGCCACCTGACAGTGACAGCGCTGATGCGTGGCGCAAGTGGTCAACGTGCAGTTCTTTCAACAGCGAGGTCAACCGCAATTCAATTTCGACCGAACTGAGTGGTTTGCCCTTTTTGTCGCCTTCTTGGTACTTTTGCAGCTCCAGCACCGCACGCACATTTTCTTCGACGTTTAACTTGCGAAAAATCGATGTTTCTTGCGGTAAATAGCTCAAACCTAGCCGCGAGCGGCGGTGAATCGGCAAATGTGCGACTGAGTGACCATCAATGGAGATGCTGCCAGCATCGGTGTGAACCAAGCCGACAATCATGTAAAACGAGGTTGTTTTACCTGCACCGTTTGGCCCTAATAGCCCGACCACTTCACCTTTTTTGACTTGCAATGATACGTTTTTGACAACTTGACGACTACCGTAAGATTTTTGCAAACCGTCAACAACCAGTAAACCTTGGTGCGACATGGCGCGCGACACCAACAAAGCGTTGGGCTGGGCTGCCTGCTCCGACGCAATTTGCATTACTTTTTCTCTCCGCTGCCGGTCGTTGTAGCGGGCGCCGCACCGGGATTCAAAGTGGTACTTTGGCGAAGCGTGCCTTGTTGCGCGGGTGCTGGCGCGGGTGTTGCAGCAGGTTTCGGGCTCAAAACGGCGCTGACACGGCCGCCGCTGCCGCCTTGACCTGCGCCGCCGTCAACCGTGTAAACATCGGTCGTGTTGTCGTAAACCACCAAGCCGCCAACGATTTCGTCGTTGGTTGTCGCACCACGCAAGCGCTTCAAATTGGCTTTTTTGACAAATCTAACCGTGTCGGCTTTGCCGTCGTACTCAATCGTATCGGCGACGCCTTCAATCCATTCATCCACACCGTTTTCACGTTTTTGCTTGAAATAAGCTTGTGCATTGCCGTTTGAGGCGATGGTGGCGAACTGAAACCCCTGCGGATCTTGCCGCACATCCACGCGACCACCGCGCATGATGATGCTACCTTTTGTGATGATGACATTCCCCGAAAAAACGCTGGTTTGCTTCAAATCGTCGTATTTCAGCGCATCTGCGTTGGCATTCAGCGGTTTGTCGCGGTCAGCTTTCTCAGCCCAAACCGTTGACGCTGTCATGCAAAGCATCAAACATGCTGCGCTGGAGATCATTTTTTTAGAAAAAGAGGTCATAAAAAGCAATCGATAAAGCAAACGGTTAGGGGATAGTGTGAATTTTTGAAACTTTTAGCACATGTGGGGTACGAATCTTGCTTATGAGCAAAGTTGGGTCAATTGTAGCAACAACACGCCCAAAAAAAGCCCACAAGCAGATGCTGTGGGCTTTAGTTTGAGAGATTAAAGCGGGTTTATTTGGCTTTGGCTTCGTTTGCCAAAAACTCAACCACTTGTAAAGCACGTGTCATGCCTTTTGCCAAGCCGCCCTCGGTGTAAAACTTCCCTGCAACGCCCAAAGAAGGCACGCCTTGGATCTTGTAGTCGTTGCTCAACTGCTTAGCGCGCGACACTTTGGTGTTCACAGCGAACGAATTGAAGGTTTCTACAAACTTCTTCTCGTCAAAGCCCTGCTTCACCGCCCAAGCGACAATAGCATCAGGGGTGTTGAGGTTTTGTTTGTCCGCATGGATGGCGGTAAACACCTTGCGTTGCATCTCATTGACTTTACCCATGGCTTCCAGCGTGTAATACAGCTTTTGCAAAGGCACTGCGGCCTCTTGGAAGGCGACTGGCACGCGTTTGAAGCTGATGTTTGCTGGTAACTTCTTTAGCCAAGTTTCCAATTCAGGCTCAAAAGCATTGCAATGTGGGCACCAGTAGCCAAAAAATTCAATCACCTCGACTTTGCCAGCGGTGGCTTCTGTCGGCGCTGTTTTGTCTAAAACCAAGTAATCCACACCCGCTTGTGGCTTGGCGGCTTGCGCTTGGGCTGTTGTGTTGGACAGCAAAGCGACGGCTGATATAGATGACACAGCTGCCGCAGCAATAGCTACTTGGGTAAATTGACGACGTTGCATTAAAAAAAGCTCCTGAAATAAAGGGTAAGCAGTCGAGATAACAGCTCTATAACGGAAAATGTGACTGGAAAGACGACAAATAGTTCAAAAAACTAATTCTGAAGATTAACGCTGCACACGAACCAAAGCGGCATCTACGCCTGTGGTGCTGAGTTTTTCTTTGACGCGGTCGGCATCTTCTTCTTTGTTAAAAGGGCCGCTGCGCACACGGTAAACCGTGCGGCCAGCTTGCTCACGCTCGGTCACTTTGGCATCAATACCTTGCAGTGACAAGCGTGCGCGTTGCGCTTCAGCGTCCTCTGATGTTCTAAACGCGCCAGCTTGCACAAAATAGATAAACGGCTCTGCAGCAGTATTGGATGATTTGGGCTCTGCTTTTGATTTCATCAAATCGCTGATCGGGTCAGCCCCAGGCTTGGGTGCAGTTTTTGGAGCAGGTACAGACGGGCTTAAAGAGCCAGCAACGACGGGCGGCGCCGGCGAAGCTGTTGTAGCGGCAGCTCCAGGCACTGGCTTGGCTGGTTTTTCAGGTGGCATGGCGGGAGCTGTGGAGTTTGCGGCGCTAGGCTTGGCTGCAGGCGCTGCGCCCGCAGGTGTAGTAACTGGTGTGGTTGTCTGTGTAGTTGTTGCACTTGGCGTAGCGGCACCGAGCACCGCTGGGGGTGTCGGTTTGGCTGGGTTTTTGCCAGACAGCGCAGCATTGGGGTCCCAGTCTTTGTTCTTTTTAGATTCGGTGGCATCGGACTCAACCGTGTGGTTTTGCATCTTGTTGTTAAACGGCGATGGTGTTTTGGTGACAAACACCGCCACAGCCAAGGCTGCGGCCAAGCCAAGAACCACGCCTATCATCAAGCCCAATATCGTGCCACCGCGTTGTTTGTTCATTGTTGTCATCATATAAATTGCTGTTGAATTTAAGCGAAGGTTATCAGTAGTAGATTTTTACATTTTCTCAGGCGCAGAAACGCCCAGCACTGCTAGTCCATTACGAATCACCTGTGCCGTCGCCGCCACCAAAGCCAAGCG
>JAYUJX010000632.1:0-3458 GCA_043764955.1 Polaromonas sp. | reverse complement strand
GCGTAGTTGAGCCAAACGATCAATGCCCAGGTCTCTTTCGGGTCCCAGCTCCAGTAGCCACCCCAAGCTTCAGCCGCCCACAAAGCACCCAAAACGGTGGCGATGGTGAAAAAGGCAAAGCCAACGGCGATGGATTTGTACATCACGTCATCCATCACTTCAAAGCTGGGCAAACGCGCCGCGATGCGCTGGCGTCCCCACAAAATACCGCCCACAATCAGCCCTGAAATGATGAGGTAACCCAGCCAATAGCTGCCGCCAGCTTCCAGCGTGGTTTTGCGAAACACCAAAGGCATAAAACACAAAACAACGCCAAGCATCAGCAACGGCGTGAGTTTGTACCAGCGCGTTTCCGTCGCTTGTTGTTTGATCAAATAGCCAAAAGCAATCATTGCAGAGATCGCAAACGCGCCATAGCCCACAAAATTAGCGGGCACATGAATTTTCATCCACCAGCTTTTCAAAGCGGGAACCAAGGGTTGAATTTCATGCGCACCGCGTACCAAGGTGTACCACAGCAAAAATCCCACAGCGGCGCTGACCACCAACATCACAAAAGCACCCAAGGCTCGGGTTTTGTACTGCGCCTCAAAATACAAATACATGGCAGCGGTGAGCCAACTGAACAGCACGAATACTTCATACAGATTACTCACGGGGATATGGCCGATATCCGCCCCCAGCAAGTAGCTTTCATACCAACGCACCATCGTGCCGATCAACGCCATCGTTACCGCCGCCCAAGCCAAGCGCGAACCAATCAACTCCATGGCAGCACTTTGTTTGGTGGCAGCGACGCCAATCCAATAAAAAATCGTGCTCATGAAAAACAGCACGCTCATCCACAAAATAGCAGACTGGCTGGATAAAAAGTATTTGAGCCAAAAGACGGATTCAGCACGGGCTAGGGTTGCACCGCCTAATTCAGCTGGCGCTTGGTATGACCAAATGCCCAACAGCGAAAAAGCGGTAACTGCTGCCATCAACACCTGCAATGGCCGCCAAAACCAACCCAGCCAGACGGCAGAGGGAATGGCTGCTAACAAAATACCTTTTTCGTACACATCCATCGCATCCAAATAGCGTTGGAAAACGAACAAACCACCAAAAACAACCAAGGCCGCAAAAACCCAATCAAAACGGTTGCGTTGGGCAAAAAAACCTGGATTCAGGCTCACGCTGGTGACTGAGCTCGTTACTGAGTTTGTGTTTGATATCGTTGTTGTATTCATCATTCCGCCTTTTCAGTCGCGTTTACATTCGTTTTTTGATCTGATTTCATGTCAGGTTTTGCACCAATGAGTTTTTCAGTTAAGTGGGCAAACTCGTGATCGCCATCCATGGTTTTTCGGTTGGTTGACAGCGCCATGCTAGCCTGTGTACCAGTAACGTTTCCCGATGCGTCACTACCAGGTGCAAGCCATACCCAAACACGACGTTCACGGATATACAGCATCGCAAACACGCCCAAAATCAAGAAAGCACAACCGGTGTAAACCACTGTTTTCCCGGGCGCACTTGCCACCTGAAAAACGCTGGCTTGCACCTGTGTGAAGTCTTGCAGCATAAAAGCCATAGGTGCTGGGTAAATACTGACATCACTGAGCGACAACACCGTTTGCATCATATAAGACTGTGTTTTATCACTCAAATCTAATGGTTTGAGGCCAGATTCAGCACGCGTCATTTGCACCAGTTCGAACAATGCGCCGTTCAAAATCCGAATCAACACCTCGCTGGCTTTTTCACGCTCAGCCACTGGTACATTTTTTTCAATGAAGTCTGCCACCGCTTGCAAACCTGCCGCAGTTGGTTGCGTAACCGTGGGGGGCTTTTCGGCAGAGCCCACCAAGGCTTCAGAGCTCACAGAGCCTGCGAATAAACTCATCGCCTTAGAGGCAGAGAGCGCTAATTGCTGCGCCATTTCTGGCCGATCTCCACCTGCCGCTTTTTGTGCATATTTCGCAACGGCTCTGTCTCGTTTGAAAGGGTCAGCTAAGGCTGCGCGTAGCTGCAAAAAGCCTTCCATGCTGCCTTTGTCATCCGCCGGAATGCGTAAATAGCGGAAGGCTTCAGCGGTTGATTCGCGCATACCCAGCAAGAACACGGGTGCGTCGTTGTCGTCATTGCCCATTTTGACGGGGAGCATGTAATTGTGAAATTCTTTGGCTTGGCCAGCTGCATCGCGTAGCTTGTAGGTGATGCTTGGCCCCACATTGCGCAGCTCTTTGTTGGTTTTGGTTTTGTTGGCTGCCCCCAGTTTTGCATCAATGGATTCGCGCAAATCGACCTTTCGCACATCCACTGCGGTACTACTGTTTCCACCAGCGCCATCTTTGCCAAAATTTTCAATATTGAAAACCCGCAAAGCCGCAAATTCCAAGGTTAATTTGTCATTCGCGCCATTTTGCAATTGCGTGGCGCTCCCGATGACGCCTTCAACTTCAAACGGCTTGGTAGCCGCCGCATTACTTGTTGTTAAGGGTACGGATTTGAGTTTGACGGTAGAGCCGCCATCGTCAAAACTAGATTGGAAAATCTCTATGCCTTTGTAGTTCACTGGGTGATTCACCTCCACCCGCGCTGGCGTTTTAGCGCCCGTTTCTTTGTCGTGAATCACAATTTCGCTGGCAAACAGCTTGGGCATACCAGTTGAATAATGTTCAACCACAAACTTTTTCAGCTCAATAGAAAATGGCAAATCTTGAATCAACACACCATGGCCTTGGTTCAAAATCGCGGTACTGGACTGCGCGCCCTCTGCGACCAAAAGATTGGCGCGGAAGGTAGGGTTGCCGGGGCTCAAGCGATGCTCGGGTTTAACGTCTGATATCAAACCACCACCACTGTATGCCGTTTTACCATTCAGCAACATTTGCGCTTTGACAATCAAATCGCCATCCAGCAAGCCGCCAATACATACCAAAACAATAGCGCTGTGCGCGGCAATGTAGCCCAGTTTGTTGACGCGACCCGCCTTGGCTGCGACCATCCATCCCGATTCACTGTTATCCCGTTTCCGTTCTTGCAGTTTGACTTTCCAGCCACCTTGCGCAAGCATGCGCCCTATCCGTTCGGCTGCTGCCTGTGGTGTTTCATGTAACGAGGCATGCGCTCTGTGACCGAAAGCTTGAATACTTTGCTCGCGCATGCCTTCTTTAAAAACATGCCAATCTGTCCAAATTTTGGGAATATTCCGTGATACGCACAAGCTGGTGCTGATGACCAAAAAGGCCAAAATCAGCATGAACCACCAGGCGCTGTAAACCGACGTCAAACTCGCTGATGCAAATACCTGCGCCCAAAAAGGCCCAAACTGGTTGATATAGTTGTTAACTGGCTCGTTTTGTTTGAGCACCGTGCCAATGATGGAGGCGATGCAAATGATGGTCAGCAACGAGATTGAAAACCGCATGGAAGACAACAACTCCACACCCGCACGCCATGCGTGTGAGCCA
>JAYUJX010000631.1:0-3460 GCA_043764955.1 Polaromonas sp. | reverse complement strand
GTTGGGGTTGGGGTAGGTGCCGGCGGTGTAGGTTGTGGGGAGGGCGTTGGGTTGGGAGTCGGCATCGGCGCTGGTGTCGGTGTCCCCGACGAGGGTGGCGTAGGTGTTTCAGACGGACTTGGTGTAGCCGTCGCTGAAGGCGTTGCTGTTGGTTCAGCGACTGGATCACCACTGCCGCTGCTGCCGCAAGCAGTGAGTAAAACGACTGAGGCGATGACTGAGAGGTTGAAATTTTTGTGTTTCATGTTCTTACTCCGAGGGTGTCTTTGATGAATATTCAGTGGTCATTGCCGTACCAAACGGACATAGTTCAGCAAAGTCCGAAATCCAGTGCTGGTTGTTCCATCAAAAAAATTAACACCTGTGCCGTTGTAAGTTTCTAAATCAGCGGTCGATGTCCAATAGAAGCCAGATGTACCTGTGTTGGGCAACCATAGGTTGTCAATCTTGGGGTTTTGGTTTGGCTTAATCAATCCTTCTAGTTCAAATCTGGCGGGTATGCGCCAATTTGTAAAACCGCACAACCCAATCGCATTGACGTTATTTCGAAATCCAACTGAATTATTTTCATCGTATACCTCAGTACTTGTAGGAAAAATAGCAGGTCCATTTGGTGCAACCCATTTTTGCCTAACTGTGAAATTGTCAAAGTTGAAGTATTGGAAAGTTCTAAAACCGCTCGTCGGCTTTCCCTCCCAAATCAAACCGGTAGCGTTGTCTCGCACACATTCAGTTTTGTCGTAGTACTCAGCCACGTTAGCGACAGTGCAGCCTTTAAACACCAAGCTGTATCCAGTACTGCCAATCGGGGCTGCTGTGCAGGCGGTTGGGTTTGGGGTCGGTGTAGGTTGTGGTGAGGGCGTTGGACTGGGAGCAGGCGTAGGCGTTGCAGTGGGCGCTGCAGTTACAACCGGATCTGGCACCGTTTCAGCAGGTGTATCGCTACCGCCACCACATGCAAAGAGGACTATGGATGCGGTTAGCGCAGCAAGGTGATGCTGTTTTGAGTTTGGTAAAAGCATGTGAGTCCTAAAAAGTAAATGAAGGTGTGGATAAATATGGTGTGAGAAGGAATTAATTTTTGTGATCAAGTCAAGCGGCTACTAAGTGCGGGCGCTGTTGCTCCAACAACTTAAAAATGGACGGAAGAACTGCCTCGGTAGCTTGACGACCTTGCTCAACCAAATACGGCATCGCCGCTGTGTCAAACAAGCCGATACGCCTTTCAAGCGTCGGTTCAATACGCAGCAAACGCATGCCTGCAGATTCAGCGGCTGCTAGACGTGCTCGCATCAAGTTGTTTGTCATCGAGGACGTCACTTGTGCCAACAAGCGCGATGGCCCATTCACACGCTGCGGCATGGGCGCATCAAAACCAAGCGCTAGTACCGCTTTTGCATCTTGTGCAGCACTGACGGGTAACGGGTCTGAGATGAAACCATCGATTACCCGTTGTCCATCGATGTAGTGCGGAGCAAACATAAAGGGCATGGCGATGCTGGCGCGTAAGGCGTCAACGATGCGCCCTTTGTTGATCACGATCGCATCACCGCTGGCGGCATCCGTCGCTGTGACGCGCAAAGGCAATCGCAGATCTTCGAGCTTGACTTCACCAAATGCACGCACTAAGCGATTGCGAATCAAGCGGTCGTTGCGCAGTGAAAAATCCGCATCAAATTTACTAAGCCGTGGCCACAACATTTGTGGAATAGCGCGCCAACGGTGCTCTTTGGTGACCTCCGCTGTCCAAAGTGTCGTGGCAATTCTAACGGCCTCGGGTGCAGAATGGCCAAGCGAAATGAGTGCGCCAAACATAGCGCCGGCACTGCAGCCCACAATCAAATCAGGTGCGATGCCTTCACGCCATAAAACTTCAGCAACGCCTAACGCTGCAATACTGCGCACCCCACCACTACCAAGCACCAAGGCTAATTTCGGATTAAATGCGTTATGCATAGCGCTCTCCATGTGGTTGCTGGTGAATCAACCTTCTGGCTGACTTTAGCCATTGCCATAAGTAATGCCCAAATGTATTGGGTGTATCGGATATGGTGTTGGATTTATGATCGGTGACGGTCAGTAAAATTTCTGCATGAACCATTTTTTCGTCGCTTCTGTCGGGCGTGCAGCAAAAATGGCACTGTTCCATCAAAGCCAACATAGGGCAGTTTTCGGCAAGTACATCGCCATGTAGCCAACGCAGTCCGTTGTTAGATGCTGCATTAGTTAACGCTTGCATGGCATGTTTTGCAAGTCCAAAACGCTGCCAATGATCTTCCACCATGATAGCGAATTCAGCACTTCCTTTGCTATTATCTTCGTCAACAACATACCGTGCATCCGCAATAATATGCTCTTCACCATTTTGGTGCGTTGTCAGCACAAAGGCAACATGGCGTTGTTGGTCAACACAGCTCATGTAACGCAAATGCGTTGACGTTAAATTATTGACAGCGCCGTGGAAGCGGTTGTATTTGGTTTGTGATGAGAGTCTTGCCATCATGGCGCTCAGCAGCGGGCTGTCTTGCGGCTTCACGGGTCTGAGTACGATGCGTGTTCCGTCACTTAAATACCAAGCATCAGTCCATTCGACAGGATTAACGTCTTCAAAATTTGATGCGAAAGTATCGTCAACAACTTCAGGGTTCATGGTGAGCTCCTCGATATGGCCACAAATAAGAATTAACTTATCTGTAGCGTATCGACTGCTCCACCTATTGACCAGTTACCAAAGTCACTGTAACTACTTTGTTACTTGAATGCGAATTTCTTCAACCAAATCATGAATTTTCACGGGTTTATAAAGCGCGCATAGACCACTTTGTTGAGCTTGACGAACGCGTTCTGGCGCAGTATCACCTGTGACTAAAAGTGCGGGCAATTTTCTACCTAGAAGAGCACGAATTCTTTCTACTAAAGCGATACCATCTTCGTTATTTCTGAGCCGAAAATCAGAAATGACGACATCAAGTGGCAGCCCTTCTTTTTCCAGTTGTTCTGCTATATCGCACGCGCGTTGAATACCATCAGCCACTTCGATATGAATGCCGTACAAGCTTAACGAAGCGGCGGTACTAACTCGTACATTTTCTTCGTCATCGACCACCAAGATGCGCAAGCCAGCCAGTGCGTTCAACGTCGCACTGTTTGTGTATCGAAGCGGTATATGTGTAAATTCTTTAGGAGGCTGCACGCTTGGCAGCATCAGTTTGAAAACAGTTCCGATTCTGGGACGAGATTTAACTTCTAAGGGGATAGCCATCAAGTTGGATAGCCGCCGAACGATCGCCAAACCCATACCAAGTCCCATAGAGCGATCGCGCTCGCGGTTGCCCAGTTGGTAGAACTCGTCAAATATGCGTGGCAACTCCTGCATATCCATGCCACTGCCTGTGTCCCATACCTCAATGCTGATGTGTTGCCCTCGCGTTCTGGCTAATACCACCACGCCACCAAGCTG
>JAYUJX010000630.1:0-14705 GCA_043764955.1 Polaromonas sp. | reverse complement strand
GCAAATCTGACCACAGCTGGGTTGTTTGGCTGATCACGGCGGCACTGCCAGCATTGGCAGTGCTGGCAATCCATTGGCTCTTGGTCTATGCCATCGGCTGGCCAGCAGCGGTGGTGTGGAACGTGATGGTGCTGTACGTCACACTCGGTTTTCGGCAATTTAGCTACCACTTCACCGATATTCGCGATGCGCTAGACGCTGGCGACGAAGATTTAGCGCGCCAGCTCTTGGCAGATTGGCAAAATGTTGATGCCAGCAACATTCCGCGCAGCGAGATTGTGCGTCACGTCATTGAGTATTCGGTTTTAGCGTCGCATCGCCATGTGTTTGGCGTGCTAACTTGGTATGTCATCTTGGCGGCAGTCGGGCTAGGTCCGTTTGGTGCGGTGTTTTACCGCATGGCTGAATTTACCGTGCGGTTTTGGAAGCCACGGTTTAAGCCCAAGCTCAATGCATCGAACACGGCCAATATCCATTACGAAAACTCTGTAGTGAGTGACCACTTACGCGCCACGACAGCAAAAGCTTGGTATTTGGTCGATTGGCTACCTGCCCGCTTCACGGCCATGGGCTTTGCCGTGGTGGGTAATTTTGAGGATGCGATTGACTGCTGGCGCTACTACGCGCAGCAATTGCCCACGCTAGACAATTCCAACGACGGTGTGATTTTGGCCGCCACATCGGGAGCCATGCATGTGCGCTTAGGTGGTGAGTTGCTGAAGCCCGCAGTTCAGGCCGAGGCTGCCAACTCATCGTTTGGAGGCTTAGACAACAACGATTTAGGTAACTCGGCGGCTACACCAGAAGCCACCATCAGCACGCCTGGCCGAGAGGCTGAGCCAGCGCATCTGCGCAGCGTCGTTGGCCTTGTGTGGCGCTATGTGGTGTTGTGGATGTTGTTGCTGGCGTTGCTGACTTTGTCTAAATTACTCGGTTAATTGCTCGACTAATACCGCACTTCAGATAATTCAGCAAATAAACTGCTATATATTCGATAGCGCTCTAGGCTTATTTTACGCCGACTAGAGTCATTTTTTTCATCTATTTTCATGGATTCCAAAACACCACAACCCGGCTCATGCAAATGGCTGCAATTGTAAAATTTGCAGTTTGGTACATGCAACTTAAAGTCGGGCATGTAGCTAGCTAAATGACTCGCTTCAATGTGGTTCAAACCAAATTCTTGAAAACCAGGGGAATCAATCAACGCTGTCATTTTTGTCTCATCCACCCAATACCAAGTGGTGCTGGTGGTCGTGTGTTTACCCGAATTCAAAGCTTGCGATATTTCTTGTGTGAAAACGGTGACATTGGGTACAACGGCATTGATCAGTGTGCTTTTTCCAGCTCCCGAGGGGCCTAAAACCAGTGTGGTTTTACCCTGTAACAGTGACATCAACAACTTGGCTTGCTGCTCTATTTGCTCAACATCGAAGTCCGCAAAATCGCTGGCAAGGCCGACATTTTTGGGCTTCAAAGACAGGGCTACAACATCGTAGCCCATCTCTTTGTAAGGCTGCAGCCGTTCCCAAGCCTTAGCAAAAGGCACGGTCAAATCGCTCTTGTTCAGCGCGATGATGGGTTTGATGTGCTCCGCCTCAGCCGCAATCAAAGCACGAGAGAGTTGGCTTTCTGAGAACTCAGGCTCTGCAGCGATCAAAATCAAGATTTGGTCTAAATTGGCCGCAAATGATTTGGTTCGAATCTCATCTTGCCTGTAAAACAGGTTTTTTCTAGGCTCAAGCTTCTCAATTGTGCCCTCATCTTGCGTCGCCAGCCACTTGATACGGTCGCCCACCACTGCGGTATTTTTCTTGCCCCGCGGGTGGCAAATGATGCGTTCGCCAGCATCGGTTTCGACCATCACGTGGCGGCCAAAACCGGCCACTACTAATCCATTTTGCAGATCGCTTTGCGATGCGTTTGCTGGTCTACTTTTATGTTTCAAGCAGCGTCCTTGGCTAATGTGTCAGATTTTAGCAAAGCATCAATCTGCGACGCGCAGTCAAAATCCAGCTGCGAGATGGCTTTCACATCATGGGTATTGAGACGCACGACGCAGCTGTTATAGGTCACGATTAATTCTGGGTGATGGTCAAGTTTGTGCACCACAAAAGCTACAGCGTTGACAAAGGCTATGGTTTCAAAATAGTTGGTAAATGTAAATTTCCTTTCAATCGCCAAACTTGGTCCGCCGTCATCACCACCGCTCAAACGCCAATCTTGTACATGAACCAATTTTGCTATTATTTGAGTAGCTGTTAAGGCAGTAAATACAACGGCTGGTCGTGTTTTTATGTGTAATTGACTCATGTTTTTAAACCTTTCAAACGGCTTGCCCTGCAGTTGTAAAACCTATGCGAGCCAATCGCTCAGAAGCAGGTGGGTGCGAGTAGTAAAACTTCACAAACAACGGGTCTGGCGTCAACGTGGAGGCATTGTCCTCGTATAGCTTTAGCAGCGCACTAGCCAAGTCGCTACCCGCCGTTTGTTGAATGGCGTAGGCATCTGCTTCAAACTCATGTTTGCGCGACAGTTGCGCAAACAAGGGCGAAATGAAAAACGTGAACGCTGGCATCGCCATCATCAGCAGCAGCAAAGCCAATGCGTTGTTTGGCACACCGCCGACCAATGAAGAAGAAAAAGTAGTAGTTAAAGCCGAATTTGGCATGACGCCCAATCCTGTATAAAACCACACTTGCGTAGACAGCCAGCCCAAAAGTGCAAAACCAGCCAAACTCATGGCAAACATCGCAACGATGCGTTTGATCACATGCTTGTGTTTGAAGTGCCCCAACTCGTGTGCCAGCACGGCGTCCACCTCTGCGGGCGAGAGCTTTGCCAGCAAAGTGTCGTAAAAAACCACACGCTTGGAAGCGCCAAAACCAGTGAAATAAGCATTCGCATGACCGCTGCGTTTGCTGCCGTCCATCACAAACAAGCCTTTGGCCGCAAAACCGCAGCGCTGCATCAGTGCAGTCACTCGGGCTTTCAGTGTTTCGTCTTCCAACGGTTTGAATTTATTGAACATAGGGGCAATCACCGTGGGATACAGCACCAACAGCAGTAGGTTAAAGCCCATCCAAACGCACCACGTCCACAACCACCATAGGCTACCAGCAGCACCCATAAGCCACAAAATCAACGCGGCAAGGGGCAAACCGATCAACGCGCCAATCAAGCTAGATTTGATGCCATCTGCCAGCCACAGCTTGAATGTCATTTTGTTAAAGCCAAAGCGCTCTTCAATCACAAAGGTTTGGTACAGGGTGAACGGCAGCTCGATGATGCTGCCAATCACCGCAAAGCTGACGAACAGCGCCAACTGTTGTGCTAAACCCGCATAAGAATTGCCAATCACACCCAGTAGCCACGTATTCAGCAGATCCAGCCCGCCCAATAGTGTCCAGCCCACCAGTACGGCCGCACCGAAAGCCAGCTCCAGCAGCCCAAAACGTGATTTCGTCAACGTGTAATCAGCCGCTTTTTGATGTGCTGCCAAGGTGATGTTTTGCGCAAAAGCTGCTGGCACAGCGTTGCGGTGCTGCGCGACATAGCGGATTTGGCGAGTGGTCAGCCAATATTTGACCATCAATCCAGCCACTAAAAGCGCTGCAAATACCAGTGTGAAAATTATCGAAAAATTGGTTGATAGGGATGCGTTTGTCATAGCGTATGAGTTTACTGATGAATTGACATGAAATGGGCGACAATCATATGTATGTCAAATAAGCCTAACACCGCCAAAATCAACCCAGAAACTACCGCAGAAACCACCAAAACTCAGGTTTTACTTGCTAAAAATGACCAAAACCTGATCTGGCTAGACTGCGAAATGACGGGTTTAGACCCCGATGCCGAGCGTTTGATCGAAATCGCTGTCGTCATCACCGGCCCCAACTTAGAACCAAGAATCGAAGGCCCAGTACTGGTGATTCATCAATCCGACGCTTTGCTCGACAAGATGGACAAGTGGAACAAAGGCACGCACGGCAAAAGCGGTTTGATTGACAAAGTAAAGGCTTCCACCATTTCAGAAGCAGACGCAGAAGCCGAGATTTTGGTGTTTTTAAAAAAATACGTCCCCAAGGCCACCTCCCCCTTGTGCGGCAACACCATCAGCCAAGACCGCCGGTTTTTGGTCAAATACATGCCGAAATTGGACGCCTTCTTCCACTACCGCAACATCGACGTCAGCACCTTCAAAGAACTCGCCAAACGCTGGCGACCTGAAGTATACAAAGCCTTTAAAAAGCAGCAAAAACACACGGCGCTGGCGGACGTGCATGAGTCGATTGATGAATTGGTGCATTACCGAGAGCACTTTTTGAAGTGAAAAATCTCGCGCAATCAACGACTTGTTTCTTGCTTAAAAATAACATTAGGTGAAAACCCGTAGTCGCGCTATAATCTGAAACTGTACAGAAAAACTGATGGATTTGCATCACTTTTCCGGCATCGTACATCTTGCATCACACTTTGGGCTTATTTGATCTGACCTGATAGATTTTCGAATCTGTCCTCAGACAAAATTTTAAAAAGCCGACCGCGTCGCTACCGACTGCAATCACATTTCTTTAGAAGCGGGTTGCAGAGACAATCGAGTAAATAGGCGTTGTACTTCGTTTGATGGCTGATGTTTTTTAACCATTGAATGGAACCGCACCGAAACTGGTAGCGGCTATGTATGACTGACTCTATGATTGACTCCACAACTGACACATTGCCTAACGCTTTTGAATCCCAAATCGACAACGAAGTAACATTAAATTCAGCTGTAGTTGTCGAATTTACTGCCTCTACTGCTATTGAAAATATAGTAGATGAAGCAGCTGCAGCCAAAGCATTGGCCGCTGAAGAAGCTGCTAAATTGCCAAACGGCTTTATCGCACTTGGCTTGGCTGACGAACTGATCCAAGCGGTGAAAGAAATGGGTTTCACACAGCCTACCACCGTGCAGACCAAAACGATCCCTTTGGCTTTGCCTGCGGATGCTGTTGACGGCACGCCTAAGAAATTCGTCGATTTGATGGTTTCTAGCCAAACAGGTTCAGGTAAAACTGCCGCCTTTTTGTTGCCAGTGATCCACACCTTGCTGAAGCAACAAGAACAAGAAGCAGCAGCCGAACGCGCTGAGTTTGAAGCGGCTTGCGCAGAAGCTGAAGCCCGTGGCGAAGCGCCTCCAAAACGCGCTAAACGCAAAGACCCGACCAATTTCCGCAACTTCACACCGGCCACTCCAGGCGCTTTGATACTCTGCCCTACCCGCGAATTGGCTCAACAAGTTGCTAACGATGCGATCGATTTGGTGCGCTATTGCAAAGGTTTGCGCATTGCCAATGTAGTGGGCGGCATGCCTTACCAGTTGCAATTGGCCAAGTTGCAAAACGCCAATTTGGTGGTGGCAACGCCAGGCCGTTTGCTCGACCTGCAACGCTCACACCAGTTGAAGCTCGACAAAGTGAAATTCTTGGTCGTTGACGAAGCCGACCGTATGCTCGATTTGGGCTTTTCGGACGACCTCGCAGAAGTCAACCAGTTGACCAGCGGCCGCCAACAGACCATGATGTTCAGTGCGACTTTTGCACCACGTATTCAGCAACTCGCTGGACGTGTGATGCGTGAGCCACAGCGCATCACCATCGACAGTCCGCAAGACAAGCACCAAAACATCAAGCAATCGTTGTTCTGGGCTGATAATTCCCAGCACAAACGCAAGTTGCTCGACCACTGGTTGCGCGACACCAACATCAAGCAAGCCATCGTGTTTGCCAGCACACAAATAGAGTGCGATGGCTTGGCGAATGACCTGCAACAAGAAGGTTTCAGCGCGGTTGCTTTGCACGGTGCTTTGAACCAAGGCATCCGTAACCGCCGCTTGCAAGCTTTACGCGAAGGTCAAGTCCAAATTTTGGTCGCAACCGACGTGGCAGCACGCGGTATTGACGTGCCATCTATCAGCCATGTATTCAACTTTGGCCTGCCGATGAAAGCCGAGGATTACACGCATCGTATTGGTCGTACCGGTCGTGCTGGCCGTGACGGTATCGCTGTCAGCTTTGCTGAAATTCGCGATCGCCGCCGTATCATGGACATCGAGCAGTTCACACGCACCCCTTTCAAAGCAGAAGTGATTCCTGGTTTAGAGCCAAAACAACGCTTCCCTGAGTCACGTCCTGGCAACTTCGGCGGCCCAGATCGTGGTGGTTTTGGTGGCGACCGTGGTCATGGTGGCGGCGCTGGCCGTGACCGTAAGTTTGCCCCTAGCCGTGGTGGCTTCGGTGGCGACCGTGGCGGCAACTTTGGTGGTGATCGCGGTGGTTTTGCTGACCGTGCACCTCAAGGTGGTGGTTTCGGTGCTCCGCAAGGCGACCGTTTCGGTGATCGCTTCGCTGGACGCCCTTCTGACAACGCTCGCGCACCAGACAGCTACGTTCGCAAAGGTGGTTTCAATGACCGCAACAGCGGAGGTAATAGCGGCGGTGGCTTCCCTCCTCGTGGTGATTCAGGTCCTCGCGGCGATTTCGCACCGCGCGGTGACTTTGCCCCACGTAAAGAATTTACTCCTCGCGGTGACTTTGCGCCACGCGGCGAACGTAATGACTTCGCTCCTCGCGGTGATCGTGCAGAACGCGGCGACTTCGCACCACGTAAAGATTTCGCTCCTCGTGGTGAACGCGGTGACTTCGCTCCGCGTGGCGACTTTGCTGACCGTAAGCCAGCATTCGCAAAGCCTGGCTTTGCCAAGCCAACGTTTGCTAAACCTGCAGCCAAACCAGGCAATGGTGGCAAAGTGTTCGTGCCACGCGATATGGCCAAAGCGCGCACCGTTCGCGCTAAGTAATTCGTAATTTGAACCGCTCTTAATAAGGCGGTACAAAACAAAAAGCCTGCAAGTTGAAAGACTTGCAGGCTTTTTTGTTTAAACGCAATAAACTAGCGCCCTCGTGTTCCTTGCAACATCTCCCGCATATCCCGCAACGACACAGCACTGTGTTCACTCAGCTTTACACGAGGTTTGGGTTTCATGGCGTGGCCATAGATGACTTCAAAAGTCAGTTTTAACCTGCCGCTCTCAGCCGGATCTGCCAAATGCTCAACCAAAGCAGCCTCCAACTTTGCTTTCCAGGCTTTGCCGCGCAAAGCGGGAAAGCGGTCTGGATGCAAGTTTCGACCTAATTCGCGTAAATCCTCAAGCAGTTTTTGTGGCGTTTCGTAAGTCAGCACAATGCGTTCCATGTCCATCACCGGCTCGGCAAAGCCGGCTTGGATGAGCATGTCGCCCCAGTCGTGCATATCGGTGAATTGGTGGCTGGGTACTGGCCAGCCCAGCTTTTCGTACATGCCACGCAATTCGCGCAAGGTGTCTGGACCTAGGCACGAGAACATCAAAAATCCGTCCGTCGCCAAAGCTTTGTGCCATTGCTCAATCAAGATTTGAGGATCGAGTGCGTTGTGCAAATGCATGTTCGCCCACAGCATGTCCACCGTGCCATCGGCTGGATAAGAGTAATCTACTTTTGGCTTGGCTTTAAACAGGTTAGACAGCTGCCATTTGCTGCTGGAGTTCGTATTATTTGCTATATTTTTAATAGCTGCATCGGCAATAAATTCACCGGCTAGTGGTAAAAAATAGGTTGAATTTGGATACTTCCTTAGCAATGCCACATGCGCCTGCTGCCCACCACGCACAGCACCCCAGTGCGCCCAAACATTGGGCTGTATATTTATCCATTGCAATCGCTCCACCATACGATTGGCTACTTCTTCGTGTAGCCACGGCGTTGCAGCAGGTGCAATACGTTGCCAGTGCGCGGCGGCGTTGGGGGAAATGGTGGGGGGGCGCTGTGTGGACATGACGTAAATTTAGGGAAGTGGCGCTTTTGCTCAATACTGCTAGTATATTGGCACTCTATGTTTAGTCGTTTGATACACCCCCAATTTACCTCATTGTCACAACGACGTTTAGAGCGACTTTTAAATTGGATTCCCAGCCAATGCGCCGTTTGCAAGGCTTGGCCAAGTAACGGTATGGTTTGTGAGCCTTGTGTCACACGCTTCGCCCAACCTGTGCGACGTTGCGCCACTTGCGCCCTGTCGTTGAAAGCAGGTATTACGGCTGATATCAAACGCTGCGGGGCTTGTATCGTTAACCCCCCTCCCTTGGATGATTGCCTAGCCGCAGTGCCCTACGGGTATCCTTGGACCGAATGCATTGCCAGCTACAAGTTCGGCAACAACCCGTCTTGGGCTGGCACTTTTGGACTTCTTCTAAAAAGCGCACCTTCTATCGAGAATGCCGTCGATGAATCTGACGTGATAGTTCCCGTACCTTTGTCAACAGCCAGACTTCAGCACCGTGGCTACAACC
Source organism: Polaromonas sp. (assembly GCA_043764955.1). Classification (GTDB taxonomy): domain Bacteria; phylum Pseudomonadota; class Gammaproteobacteria; order Burkholderiales; family Burkholderiaceae_C; genus Aalborgiella. The sequence continues at coordinate 6,334 of JAYUJX010000630.1, read as the reverse complement.
AAGCCTTGGAAATTTGCAGGCATCTGAATCGTGACAAAACGGATGCGACCTTACTGGTGCGCATTAAAGACACATTGACGCAAAGCTCATTAAGCAAGTCAGAACGTATGAAAAATGTAAACGCAGCGTTCGCGGTGGAGCCGCTGCGAGCTATGGAGTTACAGGGCAAGCGTGTCGTGCTGGTCGATGACGTGATGACCAGCGGCGCTACGCTCTTTGCCGCGGCAGCAGCATTGCGCCAAGCCGGAGCGGCACACATCACGGCGATAGTTTTTGCACGAACGGAAGCAGAATAGGCAAATAAGCAAGTTTTGGGAAGACAATAAGCGCATGTTTAACATCGTCTTAGTCCAACCCGAAATTCCACCCAATACGGGCAATATCATCCGTCTTGCAGCCAACACGGGCTGCCATCTGCATTTGATCGAGCCTTTGGGCTTCTCCATGGATGACAAACACATGCGACGCGCTGGTTTGGACTACCACGAATATGCAGAACTGAAGCGGCACGCCAGCTGGCAAGCGTTTTTAGATGTCCAACAACCCTCACCAAAGCGGATGTTTGCGCTAACCACCAAAGGCACGCGCATGGTGCATGCCGCGCACTTTGTCGCGGGCGATTATTTGGTCTTTGGCTCCGAAACTCAGGGTCTTGCACCGGCATTACGCGAGTCTTTTTTGCCCGACCAACGCATCAAACTGCCCATGTTACCGAACCAACGCAGTTTGAACTTATCAAACGCTGTTGCCGTCACCGTGTATGAGGCTTGGCGGCAAAATGGGTTTGAAGATCTTATGGGTAGCTGCGAGAAATAGATTGAGCGACGCAAACTGGCTTAGCAACGCCTTCTCGCTCAATCGTCACATCCCAAGTCATCTGCATGCCATTGTTGTCAATCGGCTCAGCTGCCACCAAAAACAAACTTGCGCGTAAGGCGCTACCCACAGGAACTGGCGACATAAAACGTACTTTATTCAAGCCGTAATTCACACCCATGCGCGTTTGGGTGACGTGCAAAGCCGAAGCAAAAAACTGCGGCAAGAGCGATAAAGTCAAGAAACCATGCGCTATGGGCGCACCAAATGGGCCTGATTTGGCGCGTTCCGGGTCGATATGGATCCACTGGCGGTCACCCGTGGCTTCGGCAAACTGGTTGATTTGTTCCTGCGTGATGGTCAGCCAATCGCTCACAGCGACATCTTGGCCCACACAAGCGGCTAGTTCGGCGAGGGTTTGAAATGTTTTCATGGGCATTCTCAATGATATTTTCAATGTTAAAACAATATACTGCAGAGTACACAAATCTTTAAAAACCAGTACGAACGCTTATGGAACACGCCCCTTCTTGGCTCATCAACAGTTTAATCTACCTAGGTGCAGCCGTCATCGCTGTGCCTGTCTCCAAAGCGCTAGGGCTGGGTAGCATCATTGGGTACTTGGCTGCTGGAATGGCGATTGGGCCTTGGGGCTTGGGATTGGTCACCAATGTGCAAGATATTTTGCATTTTGCCGAGTTTGGTGTGGTTTTGATGCTTTTTCTGGTGGGTTTAGAGCTGGAACCCAAACGCTTGTGGAGCTTACGGAGGCCCATCTTTGGCTGGGGAAGCGCACAAGTTATTGGTTGTGCGGCAGTTTTGTTCATGGCTTTGTGGGGTGCTAGCTTCCTATTTCCAATTGTTTCAACAGCTTTAGGAGGCTGGAAAACGGCTTTGGTTGCAGCACTGGGATTGGCGCTGTCATCAACCGCTATTGCCCTACAGGTGATGGGAGAGCGTAATTTGCTGTCCACCAGCAGTGGGCAAGCCGGATTTTCTATTTTGTTGTTCCAAGACGTGGCTGCGATACCGATTTTGGCTTTGATTCCCCTTCTAGGCGTCAGTTCACAGGCAAATGAGGCATCATCCGGCGTAGATATTGCCTATTCAGCTATTAAAATTATAGCAATAATAGCCGGCATAGTGATTGGTGGCCGGCTTTTGTTGCGGCCCATCTTTCGCTGGATTGCACGCAGTAAAACACCAGAAATCTTCACCGCTGCGTCCTTGCTGCTCGTCGTCGGTATTGCGGCATTGATGCTGTTTGTGGGGTTGAGCATGGCTTTGGGGGCTTTTTTAGCAGGTGTACTGCTGGCTGAAAGCGAATATCGCCGCGAGTTAGAAACGGATATTGAGCCGTTCAAGGGTCTGCTGTTGGGGTTGTTTTTCATCGCCGTGGGTATGAGCATTGATTTCTCTGTGCTTATCAATGCTCCTTGGCTGATAGCCGGCGTATTGATCGCCTTTATTGCTATTAAATTTGTAGTGATTTATAGCATTACTCGCCTCATGAATGTTCCTTTTCAAGAGCGTCCTGTGCTGACTTTGCTACTCGCACAAGGTGGCGAATTCGCTTTTGTGGTGTTTCAGGCTGCGGCTGGCGCAAAGGTGTTTGCGCCTGAGACAGCTTCTTTGTTGATTGGTGTCGTGGCGCTGTCCATGCTGATTAGCCCGCTGATTTTGATTGCCATTGACAAACTTTGGCTGCCCCGCTATGCCCACTGTGGCGTTGAACTACCCGATGAGATTTCAGAGCGGCAAGCCGCGCCCATCATCATTGCGGGATTTGGTCGCTATGGACAAATCGTAGGTCGCTTGCTGCTGGCGCAAGACATTCCCACCACCGTGCTTGACCATGATGCAGAGATGATTGAAACCGCCAGAAGCTTTGGTTACCGCGTGTTTTATGGCAATGCCACGCGGCTTGATTTGCTGCGCACAGCTGGTGCGGCCACAGCGCAGATTTTGGTGGTTGCAGTCGATGATGTGGAGCAATCTTTAGCCATCGTAGACCTAGCCAAAGAGCACTTTCCACGGCTACAACTGGTTGTGCGTGCGCGTGATGCAACCCACTGGAACAAGCTGCGTGATCGTGATGTGACATTGATTCAGCGCGAGGTGTTTGAAAGCAGCTTGCAAAGTGCAGGCAGTGTTTTAGAACTGCTGGGCTACGCTGCGCCAGACGCGAACCGCATTGTGCAACTCTTCAGGACGCACAACTTTGAGCTTTTAGAGCAAATGCACCCGCATTACCAAGACCGCGCCAAAGTCATCAGCACAGTAAAGCAAGGTCGCGCACAGCTTGCAGAGCAAATGGCACGGGAGCGAGAAATGGCAAAAGATAACGCAAGAGTTATATAAGGGCTACTTAAAACCATCCCAAACGAGTTTGCAACCTGTCAAAAACATGCCTGCGTAGAGCAATTTATAAAACAAATCAGGTTTGATGCGCTTGGCAATGCGCACACCAATCCAAACACCTATAGGTGCTAAAGGCAACAAAACCAACGACGTAGCAAAATTACGCATATCCAACAAACCCAGCCAAGCGTATGGCACCCACTTTGACAAATTAATGAAGAAGAACAGATATGACATGGTCGCGGCGAACACCAAAGGCTTAAGTTTCAGAGGAATCAGATAAGCATTGATAGGTGGTCCCCCTGCATGCGCTATGAAACTGGTGAATCCAGCAGTTGCAGTCAAAATTGCGCCCAACCATTTTGGCGGTGGGGCAGAGTCAGGTTTTGGCGGAAATAGTAAGCGTTGGGCGAAAAAGAGCAATGTAAAAATGCCAACAATGCCAGCCACTGTTGATGAACTCAATACTTTGAACAGCAGGGTACCAACAACAGTGCCCACCAAAGCCCAGGGCAATAAAAACTTCAGTAAGTCTTTATCGAAATCTTTGCGAAATGCAGACATGCCGAATAAATCCATCACCAGCAAAACGGGCATCAAAATGGCTGCAGCTTGTGGCACAGTCACCGCCATCGCTATCATCGGCACAGCCAAAGAGCCAAACCCTGAACCAAAACCACTTTTACTGATACCCAGCAACAAAACCGCGGGAATAGCGACTGCATAAAAAAATGGATCTGTAATTAGAGGAAATGTAATCAACGGAAATATCATGCTCTTTTCAAGTCATTTAAAATCGACGAATGTTGTATCAACCCACACAAGCTGATGTCAGGCGTTTTTTTTGCTCTATTTACGCCAAAGCCAACGATAATTCTGCTTTAGAAGCTATTGAAACAATAGCAAGCCTATGGATTGATGAGCATCCAGAATATCATACAGATTTAAAAGACATAGATGCAGCGCTGCGGAGTTTAAACCATGTCATCACCACAGATGACGGCAAAACCAACCCGTTTTTGCATTTATCCATGCATTTAACCATCACCGAGCAATGCTCGATTGACCAGCCCCGCGGCATACGGCAAGCTGTTGAACTATTGACTGCCAGACTAGACTCTTTGCACGATGCCCACCACGTGGTGATGGAATGCCTAGGGCAAATGATTTGGGATGCCCAACAAAATAAGCAAGCCCCAGACGGGCAAGCTTATGTTGAAGCGGTTCAGCGCAGAGCGACCAGAGATTGAGCAATATAAGGCGTATTCAAGCCCTGCAAGCGATTATTTGGCTACGTTGACTTGACTGCTTTAAGTGCTCTTACTGCAGAAACACCCGCCCGCAGCCCCAGCAAATAGCTGTCTTCACCAAAACCGCAAATTTGGCCTTTGACGATCTCCGCAAACACAGACACATGACGAAATGCTTCGCGCGCATGGATGTTGGACATGTGCAGCTCCACGATTGGGCAGGTCAAAATCGCCAAGGCATCGCGAATGCCGTAGCTGTAGTGTGTCCAAGCGCCTGCGTTGATGAGCACCGCGTCAACACCATCTTTATAGCCTTGGTGGATACGATCGCACATATCACCCTCACTGTTGGTTTGATAAAACTCTAGGTCAGTGCCCAGTTCTTTACCCAGTGCGGTTAGGTTGGCATTTATCTCGTCTAACGTAATCGTGCCGTATTGCTTAGGGTCACGCTTGCCAAACATGTTGTGGTTGATACCGTGGAGCATAAGAATTTTCATGATTTTTCCTTCTGAATTATTTTTAACACATTTAAACCTATTGCATATTCACAAGCTCAAACCCGCAAAAACCCCAGCTCATACACCTGCGGGCGCAGCTTCTCGCCCAGCTGTTTGTAGGCGTCTTCAAAGGCGCTGAAGTCCACAGGAGCCACGTCGCCGCTTTCATTGCGTTTTTTCAGGGCGTTGCGGATTTGGTACCAGCCGACGTCTGGGCGGTTCAGCTTCAACTCGTCGCGCACGGTGCGGCCATCTTTGTCGATGTCTTTGAAGTAGGCTTGCCACAGGGTTTTGCCGGTGGCTAAAACGGCTTTTGCCTCTGGCGACAGCTTCAAGCCCGCCAAATACTTCACCATAAAATCCGACTCAAACCGCCCATTTGCGCCGACTTCTTCTTCGGTGAACGGGATAAAGTGGTTAACGATAGACCAATTTTTGCCGTTCCATTCGAGATCTTTAGCGCCCGCTGTGAGATTGCCGCGATTGAAAAGCGTCCAAATAAGGCTGTCGCTTCTGAATTCGTCAGGAATTGGCGCGTTGGGCAATAAAAACTGGTCACGGTCATTTAACCAATTCGGTCGTATCAACTTTCGCACAGAGAAAACTGCTACCGCTTGCCACAAATTTGACTCTGTAACAAAAAATCCACCTGCGTGTCCAATGCTGTGCACCGATGAAAACAAGGCTGTTTGCTGCTCTGCGTGCTGCAAATCATTTCCGCCGTTCAAAATATGACCAATTGCACCATCAGCCCACTTGGTACGCCGTACACCTTCAGTTTTAGTTGTTGGCGTGATTGCATTGATTAACGGCAACGCATCAATTTCGTTAGATTTTTGTCTACCAACCCAATTTGAAAGCAATTCTGAGTTCGGCAAATTGAAGAAGCTCTTTTCCCCAATCGCTTGGGCATTTTTGTCTAAGACCTCAGTTGTAATTTGAACAATAGGAAGCTTCTTTTTGGCATTTTGATTGGTTTCCCAAACCAAAAAACCAATCGGAAAATTTCCATTCAACCCGTCAAACGCCTTGCTATGCACCACGAAACCACCAAGGTATTTAGCGTTCCAAGCATTCCTGAATTTCTCAAAATTCGGAGCATTGACATACTTCAACGTGCTGAACATCGCCAGAGTTGCCGTTGGCATTTCTTGAGCGATACGTACTACGAATTGAGAAAATAGCTCGCGTGAAGCATGACCGTAATCGATCATTCCGTTACCTGTTCGAGTCGTGGCTACTCCCGATTTATTTTCTGTCCCTAATTTAATTTCAGTATTACCGCGATTCGTAGCCTCCGCATACGGTGGATTAATCAGCACGAGTATTTTTTTTCCCTCGGCAATCGCCTGCCGCAGCCCAGCGGGCACTTTGTTGGTCAGGCTATAGTCAATCTGGCCGAAATCG
>JAYUJX010000629.1:0-3465 GCA_043764955.1 Polaromonas sp. | reverse complement strand
TATTGTCATACAACACCCGACCTTGCTTGACAGCAATCACGATGGTTGCAAAGTTATCATCTGTCAGCACCATGGTGGCTGCCTCTTTGGCTACTGCGGTGCCACTGATGCCCATCGCCACGCCAATGTCAGCCTGCTCGAGAGCGGGCGCGTCGTTGACTCCGTCACCCGTCATGGCTACGACATGGCCTTTGGCTTGAAGTGCGCGCACAATTTTTACTTTATGCGCTGGTGATACCCGCGCGAACACAGTGATATCGTCAATGGTGTTGGCTAATTGCACGGCGTCCATGCGATCAAGATCTGACCCTGATACTGCCCGACCGTGCAGGTCCAGTTCCTGCGCAATAGCTGAAGCAGTGGTTTGGTGGTCACCCGTGATCATTTTTACTGCTATACCCGCTTGTTGGCACTCGGCTATCGCCTGGGTAGCCTCCGCGCGAGGCGGATCCTGCAAGCCAATCAGCCCCACGAAACTCAACTCATTGATCCAAGGGTTAAGCTCACCATTGGCATCGAAGGCGCTTTTGTGTATTGTGCGCATAGCCACCAGCAATCCACGCAATCCACGCTGCCCAAAATCTTCATAGACTGCGTGCAGTTGCTGCTTGCGCGCATCGGTCAGCGCTTGATCGATACCCGCCAGACGCTCTTGCGTACAGTGCGCAATCAAAACGTCGGGGGCACCTTTTACGAATAGCGTCACCGCATCACTATCATGTTGAACTTCAGAATTACCATGGAAAGTAGCCATGTACTTATGCTTTGAGTCAAATGGTAGCTCTGCCAGTCGCGGGAATTTGCTTGCAACCACATCCTTTTCCAAGCCACTCTTAGCGGCAAGCACCAGCAGCGCAGCCTCCATCGGATCGCCAACCACTTTGCCATCTTGCATGTGGCTGTCGTTGCAGGCCACAATGGGTATCATCAATTGTGCAAGATCGACATCGGCAGATTTACCGGCAGATGGGGTAATTTCACCTTGCTCAGCATAGCCCTCACCGGACACCTCGAATTGCTGGTTGGCGCAGATGAAGGTGCGTACTGTCATTTGATTCAGCGTTAAAGTACCCGTCTTATCCGAACAAATGACGGTGGTACAACCCAGTGTTTCTACGCTGGCCAAACGTTTGACAATAGCATTTTGGCGCGCCATTTGCTGCATGCCCAAAGCCAGCGTTACCGTGACCACCACTGGCAGCCCCTCAGGCATGGCTGCTACCGATAGCGCAATAGCATCAAGCATGATCTCCGTCAGTTTGACACCGCGCAGGTACTGCAAAAGCGAGAGCAATGCCACCATGGCGAGCGCGATGACGGCCAACCTCTTGGCGAGCTGGTCAAGCTGAATTTGCAACGGGGTTGGCACCTCAACTTTGGTGGCCAGTTCCTGGGACAGGTGACCCATTTCGGTGCGTATACCAGTCGCAGTCACCAGCAGTTCGGCACGTCCACGGGTGAGCAGCGTGTTCATGTAGGCCATGTTAAAGCGGTCTCCAAGTGGCGCATCAACTGCAGCCAGAACATCGGCTTCTTTGCCCACGGGCATTGACTCACCAGTCAACGCAGACTCGTCAATCTCTACCCCCACAGCAAGGGTCAAGCGTCCATCAGCAGCCACATTGTCGCCTGCCTCTAGTAACAACACATCCCCCGCTACAACGCTATCAGCACTGATTTCTTGCGGTTCGCCGTCACGCCGTACACGAGCTTTCACCGGTAGCATCGACTTTAATGCCTCCAAGCTACGTTCAGCACGGTACTCCTGATAAAACCCCACCAAGGCGTTGATCACCACAACCGCCATGATTACCCCGGCATCTTTGTAACTGCCCACCGCAGCAGCCAAAAACGCCGCACCGATCAAGATGATGATCACCAGCCCCTTGAATTGTGCAAATAATACCGACCACGCGGAACGGGCTGCTACCTCAGCCAGTCGGTTGGGACCATCATGCGCCAGGCGCTCCTGTGCCAGCGCACTGCTTAGTCCCGCTTCAGGGTTGACTGACAATTGTGCGGCAACATCATCTGGCGCAAGGGCATGGGCAATCATAAAAAAGTGCTCAGATTCGTAGGCATCAGCGGACAAGTATGGTCATGCATTTTCAGCCTGTCCGTGCGTAAGCGCACAGACAATACAAGCCAGCGCGCGCATGCTGGCAGCCCTATCGCCGTGAATCGTCCGTGAATCAATTACGCCATCCCCAAAGGAATGCCACCATGCAAGCCCTCGTCTACAAAGGTTCTGGTCAAAAAAGCTTAGAAGACCGCCCGAAACCCACTATCGAAAAAGCTACCGACGCGATCATCAAGATCACTAAAACAACGATTTGTGGTACCGACCTGCATATTCTTAAAGGCGATGTAACCACCTGCAAACCCGGCACAGTTCTTGGCCATGAGGGCGTGGGCATCGTGGATGAAGTTGGCACTGGCGTGGCGACTTTCAAGCCGGGTGACAGCGTGCTCATTTCATGCATCACCGCATGCGGGCGTTGCGACTATTGCCGCAAGGGCATGTACTCGCATTGCACCACAGGTGGCTGGATATTGGGAAATTCCATAGACGGAACACAGGCGGAATTTGTGCGAATTCCGTATGCTGACACAAGCCTATACCTCATTCCCAAAGGGGCTGACGAAGAAGCACTGGTGATGCTCAGCGATATCTTGCCCACCGGGCTAGAGTGCGGCGTGCTCAACGGCAAAGTGCAGCCGGGCTCCAGTGTCGCCATCGTCGGGTCTGGTCCTATCGGTCTGGCCGCTTTGCTGACGGCACAGCTTTACTCTCCCGCAGAGATCATCATGATTGATTTGGATGACAACCGCCTCGCTGTTGCAAAGCGCTTTGGAGCGACTACCATGCTGAACAGCAACCATGCCAATGTGGTTGAACAGGTTATGAAGTTAACCGCCGGTCGTGGTGTTGATACTGTGATTGAAGCGGTAGGCATTCCCGCAACTTTTGAGTTGTGTCAAGACCTCGTGGCACCAGGCGGCACCATTGCCAATGTGGGCGTGCACGGTGTCAAAGCCGATCTGCATTTAGAGCGGTTATGGTCACATAATATGACGATAACGACACGTTTGGTCGATACAGTTTCAACACCGATGCTGCTGAAGTCAGTGCAATCAAAACGAATTGATGCCAAACAACTCATCACGCACCATTTCAAACTCGGCGATATTTTGCAGGCCTACGATACTTTTGCGAATGCTGCAGACACGAAGGCATTGAAAGTGATTATTGAATCGTGATCTATCATAAAAGCGCCACTAGCCCGCGTAATTATTGCCTAAGAAGCTATTTTAAATATAGCGTTAAATCTCAAATTAGATAGGCAAAGCCACCAAATCATGCCCCTGCGTGCCCACAATGCGGGCTTTGGTGAATTCGCCTACTTTCAGGGTTTTGCTGATTTTCTCGGGTGGGAGCAGTTTGACGACGCCGTCAATCTCGGG
>JAYUJX010000628.1:0-3478 GCA_043764955.1 Polaromonas sp. | reverse complement strand
TTTAAAACACAAAAGCCACTAGAACCCAGTTCTAGTGGCTTTTGTTGATAAAACACGCTGGTTTAACGGAAGCTAGTTTGTGGAACAGTTTTCAAATCGCCAGGCAGTGAACCCACGTATTTTGAAATTTCTTTGAGTTCGTTGTTTGAGAACTGCTTCACCATGCCAGCCATCACGCCGTTGGAGCGGCCAATATTTGGGTTATTTTCTGTTTTGTAGGCTTTCAGCGACACATAAAGGTAATCGGTGTATTGACCCGCAATTTTTGGATAGTCAGGACTGATAGGTTTGGCGAAGTTCTCGCCGTGGCAAGAGATACACGCTGCTTTTTGCAACAGGGCTGCCACTTGCGGGCTTGGCTCTTTGCTTGGCTTGGCGGCCAAAGTGGCACCTTCGACGACGCCATGCATGCTGTAGTAAGCGGCTAAATCAGCCATGTCTTGGTCGCTCAAGCTTTCAGCGATACCGCGCATGGTTGGGTGTTTGCGTTCGCCTTTTTTGTAGGCATTCAGCGATGAAACGATGTATTTAGCGCCTTGTCCTGAGATTTTCGGCACTTTGTAAACTTCAGGAAAACTGGCTTGGTAACCTGGAATGCCGTGGCAGCCAATACACATGGCGTTTTTGGTTTTGCCAACTGCGGCGTCTCCCTTGATTTCTTGAGCTTGCACACCCAATGGCAGAGCAAATGTCACCATAAACGTCACAGAGGCGACAGCAAATGTGGATAGCTTCAACAACAACTTATTCATTTTTCGAGCACAATCTAGTGAAATAATCTAAAAAAAGATTATATCCGTGGCTTCTTCCTTTTTTCTGACTTTGGCTTTTAAGCCTTTTTTTACCTATTCAGCACTTTCATATGAAATTTACAGGCTCCAAAAACTACGTCGCCACCGATGACTTGATGCTTGCTGTCAATGCCGCATCAATCTTGCAAAAACCGCTTCTGGTTAAAGGCGAACCTGGCACTGGCAAAACCATGCTGGCTGAAGAAGTGGCCGCTATGCTGGGTATTCCGCTGTTGCAGTGGCACATCAAGTCCACCACCAAAGCGCAACAAGGTTTGTACGAATACGATGCCGTGAGTCGTCTGCGCGACTCGCAATTGTCGGGCTTGGAAGGCAGTGAGAAGGTCAAAGACATCAACAACTACATCGTCAAAGGCGTACTGTGGCAGGCGTTCACGGCCGATCAGCCTGTTGCCTTGCTGATCGACGAAATCGACAAAGCCGACATCGAGTTCCCCAACGACCTGCTGCGCGAAATCGACCGCATGGAGTTTTACGTCTACGAGACGCGCCAACTCATCAAAGCCAAGCACCGCCCGCTCGTTTTCATCACCTCCAACAATGAAAAAGAGCTGCCAGACGCGTTTTTGCGCCGCTGTTTCTTCCATTACATCAAGTTTCCCGATGCCACCACGATGCAGCAAATCGTCGATGTACATTTTCCTGGCCTGAAAAAAGAGCTGCTGAATGCAGCGATGAAGACGTTTTACGAAGTGCGTAACCTGCCCGGCTTGAAGAAAAAACCCTCCACCAGCGAATTGCTGGATTGGCTCAAGCTGCTGGTGGCTGAAGACATCAGCCTAGACGCCCTGCAAAGCAAAGACGACAAAGTGGCGATTCCGCCACTGGTGGGCGCTTTGCTGAAAAACGAACAAGATGTGACTCTGTTTGAAAAATTGGTGTTCATGCAAAGCCGTCACCGTTGATCAAGGCGACTCTCATGGCAAGTAAAAACAAAGATGGCAGCGAGAAAACACTTAAACAATTGCTGTTTGAGGGACTAACGGACTTTATTGGCTTTGCAACTGGGGCATTCCTATCCTACTGGCTAGGCACGGCTTTGGGTTTTGACATGGCCGTGGCTGGCAATACCAGCAACGCCGGGATCATCGGCGTCGTCGTCATGTTGATTGGTGGCGGTTTGGGGCTCAAAATAGCTCGCCATTTACGATAGCTTTTGCGTTAAACTTAACGACTTCTTAACAATATCTACCCGAATGCCATGCGTAAATTTTTAACCATCCTTTGTATAACCTTGCTGGCGTCCTGCGGCAGCGATAGCGATACTGACAACACGGGTAAATGCAGTGCTCTTGAACTTACAGACGCGCCTACAGCAAAAATCGTGAACGGAACTCCTTGCAGCGGATTGAGCAAATCACCCGTTGTTGCTATTTTAAAAAATCTACCTGATGGCAAAACTGGCTTATGCACCGGCACCATGCTGTCACCTAACAAAGTGCTGACAGCGGCGCACTGCTTAGATGGCGCAGCAAGCATCGATATTTTGTTTGGCACGACAACTGACAAATTCGCATTTGTCACTGCCAGTTCGTGGAATATTCACCCCTCTTTCTCTAGAGAAGGGTTCACTGATGATGTAGGTATTGTTCACTCACCCGTGTCATTGCCCGTACCCAATTTGCCAATTTTGACAAGTAGCGCGCCGAAGATTGGCGACAAAGTCAGTATTTTTGGCTATGGCGCAACTACTGGTGGTGCTGCTATTGACGGCAAACTTCGCGCTGGCACGATGACGATTGGCGGTGTGGACGTCGGCAAGATTTATGCCTACTTTGACGCCAGCTCAAGCAATACATGCTCCGGCGATTCAGGTGGCCCGATGCTGCTGCAAGTAGGCGGCCAACAAACCATTGTGGGTACAACATCGTACGGCTCATCACTCAACTGCTCTGCTGGCGAGCTTTCGGGATTTTCTAATCTGCAATCGCCCTCAACGCAAAGCTTCATTCGAAGCGTTGCGCCTGATGCTCGCTTCCAATAATCACGACTACCCAATATGGCATTTGTAGAACCCACCTCCCTTAGCGCGAACAAGGTCATATTAGAGCCGCTGTCGTTGGTGCATGAGAAATGCTTGCAAGACGCTGCAAGTGACGGCGAACTCTGGAATATCCGCGTCACCTCAGTGCCTAGGCCAGAGGAAACCCGAAAATACATCGAAGACGCGCTGGCTATGCGCGAGGCCGGCACCCGCTTCGCTTTTGCGGTGCTAGAAGCCGATACCTTCAAATTGCTAGGTGCAACCAGCTTTCACGATATTTTGCCTGCCGTCAAACGCGTTGAAATTGGCTACACCTGGTACCGCCAAAGCAGTCAACGTAGCCACGTCAACACCACCTGCAAATTACTGATGATGCAGCATGCCTTTGAAACCCTAGGTTGCAATGTAGTCGGCTGGCGCACAGATAATTTCAACTTTGCCAGCCTGGCCGCCATTGAGCGATTAGGTGCTCGAAAAGACGGTGTTATTCGTGGCCATCTCATGCGCCGCGACGGAACAATTCGCGACACAGTGATGTACAGCATGCGCAGTGGCGAGTGGCCAGAGGCGAAGGCGCAGCTTTTGTATTCGTTGAACAAGCCGCGCTGATAGTTTGAAAAATAGAAATTATGCTGATCGACTTCTTCTACACCCTGCGCAACGCCAAACTGCCGGTTTCGGT
>JAYUJX010000627.1:0-3479 GCA_043764955.1 Polaromonas sp. | reverse complement strand
GAGCTGGTGAAGCTTTGACTGCCGCCTTCACTTCGTCATTCATTGGCGCATTTGTCGCTGTGGTGATGATCACATTTATGGCACCTTTGGTTGCCAAGTTTGCGTTGAAATTTGGACCACCTGAGTATTTTGCCGTTTATTTGCTCACATTCTGCAGTTTCGTCGGTATGGGTAAAGGCTCACCTTTCAAAATTTTGGCATCTATGGCGATTGGATTTGCACTTGCTGCGGTAGGTATGGACACCGTTACAGGCCAGCTGCGTTTGACTTTTGGTATTCCAGACCTGATGCGTGGTTTTGACTTCTTGATCGGCGTGATTGGACTCTTTGGCATTGGCGAAATTTTGTTGTCGATGGAAGAGGGCCTACAGTTTGCAGGTAAGAGCGGCAAAATTGACGCTAAGATTGTTTTGGAGACATGGAAGAAGTTGCCAAAGTATTGGATGACGTCTGTGCGCAGCTCATTGATTGGTATTTGGATGGGAATCACCCCTGGCGGTGCGACACCAGCCTCTTTCATGAGCTACGGTTTGGCGAAAAAAGTATCCAAAGATGGCGCTAAATTTGGCACAGGTCAGCTTGAGGGTGTGATCGCACCTGAAACGGCCGCCCACGCTGCTGGCACCAGCGCCTTGTTGCCTATGTTGGCGCTTGGTATTCCTGGCTCACCAACGGCGGCTGTCTTGTTGGGTGGCTTGCTGATTTGGGGCTTGCAACCTGGCCCACTACTTTTTGTTGAACAAAAAGACTTTGTGTGGGGCTTGATTGCAAGTATGTACCTTGGCAACTTGGTAGGTTTGATTGTGGTGCTGTCTACCGTCCCATTGTTCGCTTCAATTTTGCGCATTCCATTCTCCATCATCGCACCTGTGATTATTGTGATCTGTGCTATCGGTGCGTACACCGTGCACGGCGCAATGCTTGATATCTGGTTGATGATGTTCTTTGGTGTGATGGGATACTTGTTTAAGAAGCTGGATTACCCTTTGGCACCGCTGGTGCTTGCCTTGGTGCTGGGCGACAAGGCGGAAGATTCTTTCCGCCAATCGATGCTTGTTTCTCAGGGCGAAGTGGGTATCTTGTGGTCTAACCCGCTGGTGGGCACGATTTCTACATTGGCCATTTTGCTGTTGGTCTGGCCATTAATATCGAAACTTATCGCGAAAGTACGTCCTCCAAAAGTCAACGAGTTCAAAGAAGAGCAGCCTGTCGACTGATCAAATTTTAGACATTAAAAAATCCCGCTCTGCAGTGATGCAAAGCGGGATTTTTATTTTGAAAACTAGAAAGAAGTTCTAAAAAGAAGTTTGTTTAAATCTTACCTTTTTGTTTGAGCCGGCTCAGCGTTTCAGCTGAAAGATTCAGATACGAGGCCAGTTCTTTTTTAGGCAAACGTTCAAACAGTTCGGGTTGCTTGCGCATGAAGCGGTTCACGCGACCTGGCGCATCTAGTAAGTGCAGCGTAATGGTATGCGCCATGATTTCACTCATCAAGCGCATCACACTGTATTCAAACGAAGCTTTGATGCTAGGGTGCTTGTCCATAAACGCCACCCACTGCGGGAGCGGCAATTTTGCGACGCGGGCTTTGGTCACTGAGACAATGCTGTACGGCGTTGGTGACCCCAAGCGCCATGCTGCATAACTTGTTTCCATGTCGCGCTCATCAGAAAACCGCAAAATCATTTCTTTGGCTTGGTCGTTTGAAACAACCCGTTTCAAAATGCCGTCCAATACAAAATATTGTTCCATCTCATGCACGCCTTGGTGCAACAAAAAGTCGCCCTTGGGGCAATCGACAACCACCAAAAGTTGCTCTAATTCTTTGCGTTCTGCGTCAGTGAGTTCACTCAGAACCGCGTTTTGCGTTAGTTGTACCCGAATGACATTTTTTTCGGGATGATTCTCAATGGAAGACATGAAGTTATTGACCACGGTCAATGAAAGAGTTCGATTAGACTTCTATGATAACCCATCGAAGCAAATGAAGAGACTTTATACATGACAATAGAAACCCAAACAACCGAAACTATTGATGGATTTCAACTCGTTATTGATGCTTTGAAGCTCAATGGCGTTAAAAATATTTATTGCGTACCGGGTATTCCCATCACCGATTTGTCGCGCAAGATGCAAAAAGAAGGACTGCGCGTCATCTCTTTCAGAACCGAGCAGCACGCTGGCAATGCGGCACAAGCAGAAGGTTTTTTAACCAAACTTCCCGGCATCGCGCTCACCGTGTCTGCGCCCGGCTTCTTAAATGGTTTAACCGCTTTAGCCAACGCCACGACCAACTGCTTCCCTATGATTTTGATCAGTGGCTCGTCTGAACGTGAAATCGTCGATTTGCAGCAGGGCGATTACGAAGAAATGGACCAGTTGGCGATTGCCAAACCGCTGTGTAAAGCCGCTTTCCGCGTATTGCACGCTGAAGATATCGGCGTAGGCATTGCCCGCGCCATTCGCGCGGCGGTGTCGGGTCGCCCAGGCGGCGTATACTTAGATTTGCCAGCCAAGCTGATGCCACAAGAAATGCCGCTAGCAGCGGGCAGAGCTTCGTTGATCAAAGTGGTGGATGCTGCGCCAGCGCAAATTCCATCTGACGAAAGCATTCAGCGCGCGATTGATTTGTTGAAAAATGCCAAACGTCCTTTGATTATTTTGGGCAAAGGCGCTGCTTATGCGCAGGCTGACGACGCTGTCAAAGCCATGCTTGAAACCAGCGGTATTCCTTACCTGCCGATGTCCATGGCCAAAGGCTTATTGCCAGATACACATGCGCAATGCGCGTCCGCAGCGCGCTCGTACGTGCTGGCTGAGGCGGACGTGGTCATGCTCATCGGTGCACGCCTGAACTGGTTGCTGTCTCACGGTAAAGGCAAAACTTGGGGTGGCAAAACGCCTGCTAGCGCCGGCGAAGCACGTCAGTTCATTCAAATCGACATTTCCCCGACAGAGGCTGATAGCAACGTCGCGATTGCCGCCCCTGTCGTTGGCGATATTGGTTCCTGCGTGGCTGAATTGACCAAGGCGATGAAGGCTGCCAACATGGCAAAACCAAGTGCTGATTGGCTTGGCCCCGTTTATGAGAAGCGAGACACCAACGTCGCCAAAATGGCGCAAACCTTGACTTTGAACCCCAGCCCGATGAATTACCAGAGTTCTTTGGCGGTGATTAAAAAGACCCTCAAAGACTTCCCGGATACGATTTTGGTGAATGAAGGCGCGAATGCGCTGGACTTCACCCGCAGCATTGTGGACATGTACAAACCGCGCAAACGCTTGGACGTGGGCACCTGGGGCATCATGGGCATCGGCATGGGCTTCTCAGTTGCCGCAGCAGTCACAACTGGACAGCAAGTGCTGGCAGTAGAGGGCGATAGCGCCTTTGGCTTCAGCGGTATGGAGGTAGAAACCGTTTGCCGCTACAAATTGCCTGTGTGTATTGTCATCATGAACAACAACGGCATTTACAAAGG
>JAYUJX010000626.1:0-3494 GCA_043764955.1 Polaromonas sp. | reverse complement strand
TTATTTCATTTAAGCTATGCAAATATGCATAGCTGGTGTACCGAGATAGGCAATTGTGTATTAATGGGATAACTTTGACAATCCCTACATCACTACTTCACAGGCTCACACAATGACTTCCACAAACAACATTCACACCGTCCTAGGTGCAGGCCCCGTCGCCAAAGCCACCGTTACTGCGCTTCTGGCACGCGGTCTGCCAGTGCGCGTTGTCCACCGCTCCGGCACCTTTTCCAAACAAGCAGGCTTGGAGGTCATCACTGCAGACATTGCCGACGTGGCGCAGCTCACCCAAGCCTTCACTGGCTCCGCCGTCGTCTACATGTGCGCCATGCCCGCCTACCACCGCTGGGGGCAAGAGTTTGATGCGATGATGCGCAACGTGCTGAAAGCCTGCGCCACCGCCGGCAGCGCGATGGTGTTTGCCGATAACTTGTATATGTACCAAGAATCGCCCAACGTACCTTTCACTGAAAGCACCCCGACGCAACCCGCCACCCACAAAGGCGTGGTCCGCGCCCGCATCGCCGAGATGGTGCGGCAAGCACACCGCGACGGCAAAGTCAAAACCGCCATCGCTCGTGCATCAGACTTTTTTGGCCCTGGCGTGGACAACGCCATGCTGGGCAGCCGCTTCTTCCCGCAGCTGATCGCTGGTAAAACCGTGCAATGGTTTGGCAATCCCGACATGCCGCACACCTTCACCTTTGTGCCTGATTTTGGCAATGCCTTGGTGGAATTAGGCGTCGATGGCATGGGTTGGGGCGAGGTGTGGCATGTACCAAACAGCATCACCTGCACAGCGCGGGAAGCCGCCCAGGCAACAGCCGCACTGACCAAGCGGCCCGTCAAACTCAAAGGCGGAGGGCGTTTGATGCTGCGTGTGGTCGGCATGTTCATCCCCGCCGCCAAAGAAATGATAGAGATGCTGCCGCACTTTGAAATGCCTTATATGGTGAACGACAGCAAATGGCACAGCCGTATGCACACCCGCGCGACACCATGGAACGTGGCACTGGCGGAGACGGTGTTTTCCTATCCATAAAGTCTCACCCGACAATAAGTATCCGGCATCGCAGACAATCAAAGCATGCCCCACCAAACAAGTCATCTAACAAACCATTTCACAACGCGTGATTACCTCTGCGCCCTCGCTGTCGTCGTCATTTGGGGCTTGAATTTCATCTTCATGAAGTTCGCCCTGCGCGATTTCACTCCGTTTCAAATGGGCGCAGCGCGTTATGTGTTTGCGGTGTTTCCGCTGATTTTGTTCATCAAACGCCCGAATTTGGATGTGAAGTGGTTACTGTTCTACGGCTTATTTCAGGGTGTAGGCCAGTTTGGTTTTCTGTTTGTAGGCTTGAAACTGGGGATGACGGCGGCGCTTGCGTCGGTGCTGATGCAAACACAGGTGTTTTTCACGGCGATTTTTGGCTTTGTGCTGCTGCACGAGCTGCCAAGCCGTTCTTTACAAGTCGGTTTGTTACTCGCAGCGTCTGGTTTAGCTTGTTTTGCTATGAACTACATAGCACCTCAGTCTAATACTTCTTCGTTAAATACGACAGCTACAACCTTATTTGGCCTCATATTTTGCGTTTTAGGTGCTTCTATGTGGGCAGCATCTAACATTGTGGTGCGCAAGGCACAGCAATCATTGGACAAAGATTCAAGCTTCGACGCCGTGGCGTTTTTGGTCTGGAGCAGTATGGTTCCCATCTTGCCTTTTGTTGGTTTAACCCTGCTTTTCGACACTGAAGCCACCCGCTGGCGCTGGCTAGCTGCGACGTGGAGCAGCTGGGCATCTATCGCGTTTCTGGGCTGGGTGGCAACCATCATCGCCTACGCGCTGTGGACTGGCCTGCTCAAACGCTACCCTGCCAACCGCGTTGCGCCCTTCAGCTTGGGCGTGCCCGTGGTGGGCATCACGGCTGGGATGGTGGTTTTAGGGGAGCAGATTACCCACTGGCAGTGGGGTGGGATTACTTTGGTTGTAGCGGCGCTGCTGATGGTGATATTTGGGCCGCGGGTTTTGAAAAATTAGCCCACCAAATTAACCAACCATATAACCATCTTTAGCCAACATGCTTTGCGTCACAAACTGGCTGCCGCGCCCTGCGGCGTTGTAATTCACGACAAAGCCACCCACATCGACAGACTCGCGCTTCTGAAATGCGGCTAAAGCGGTTTGGCGGTTGAGACCACTGCCAACTTTGTTCAACACCTCAAACGTGTAGCGTGCGGCGATGTAACCAGCCAAACTGAGCGGGTTGGCCGGCTCGTCAAAAAACTTGCTCATGGCCGCGCGGTAGGCGCGTACCACGGGAAGGCTGCTGTTCACCATGGGCACGGTTTGCGCTGCAAACACCGGCGTTTGGCGGGCGGCGCCCATTTCTTTCATTGTTTGCAGGTTCACGTCTGCCAAAGCCAGCACGTAGCGCTGACGCGATTGCAGCTCCAAGCCCGCTGTAAACTGTGCCAACTCAGGCGTACCGCCAATGAACAATTGAACTGCAGGCGAGTTGGCTGCGAGCTTCTGCCCCACACTTTTCAGGTCTAGCGCAGGCTGCGAGGTGCTGATTTGCATGCTCATGCGCTGGGCTGTGCGCTCTACGTCGGCGCGGTACAGGGCGAATTCTTGCGGTGAAGCGTAAATCACGCCCAAATCTTTGGTGCCCACCACAGACAATGATTTCACGATGTGCGAAATCTGCGCCTGCCGGTCAGCAAAAATGGTGAACGTGGTGTCGTCCAGCTCGCTGCTGGCGTTTTGCAGCCAAGGGGCGACGTGAGCCAAACTCGAACGTTCTGCACGCAGCAAGCTGGTCAACGCCTGCGCCGTGCGGTCGCCCGCTGTGCCCGACATCGCAATGCAAGAGGTGATGCTTTGCGCACTGTCCAAAGCCGCTTTCAAGCTCGTAGCCGTGCCATCGGCCTCAATGGACAGATGCTTCACCGGCCGGCCCTGCAAACCGCCCTTGGCGTTGATTTCTTGCCATGCGGCGCGTGAGCCGATCAAGTAATCTTTAGATACATCTTGCTGTTGCGCTGTGTTGTCCACGATCTGCGCAATCACCCAAGAACGAGCCGGCTGCGCACGCACTGCGCTGACTGGCAGCATGGTCGCGGCACTGACCGCAAGGATGCGTTGCAAGACAGCACGGCGCTGGGCGGGTAGGAGTTCTATTTTTGGTTTGGTCATACCACAGAGTGTAAAAAACTTATATGACGGTTTGGTGACAAAGCACTTAAACTATACTATTAAATTTGACTTTACCCTATGTATTTATTGAATAAATAGCTATTAAATTTATAGCATATATTTATCAATTCACATCATTTCAAGTAATTTGAAAAATGCATTTTTTTAATTTTCAAATTTGTTTACTTCTAACCTACAAGCAAATTGAGTGCTCATGCCTGCTGCGACGCAGCGACTCAACGCCTCGAAACATTAAGTTCTCAATATATTTTTTTTAGGTAATTTTCACAATTTT